>CANHJR010000059.1 GCA_947461165.1 Saprospirales bacterium
AATAAATTTCCCAATGACTTCCGCCATATAATCATAATGAGTTTCATTCAACCCTGGCCATACCCCTAGCCAAAAGCTGTTGTTCATAATAGTGTCTGTGTTGGTTAAATCTCCCACTATTCGTTTATTTATATTCGCATAGGCAGGTTGTTTTAATAAATTTCCTGCAAAAAATAGACGTGTTCCGATCTTATTTTGTTCTAGAAACTGAACTAGTTTGTTTCGATCGAGAGAGCTATTTTCTCGGATAGTGACCATGTTGCCAAACCAACTAGGATTTGAGTTTTCAGTAGCTTTGTGTAAGATAAAATGCTCTTCAAATTGCTTCAATCTATCATTTAACAAGGCATGATTTTCTCTTCTCTTTTCGACAAATAAATCAGCTTTATTGAGCTGACTCAAACCTATTGCCGCTTGCATATCGGTCACCTTGAGATTGAATCCGATGTGAGAATATGTATATTTATGATCATATCCATAGGGCAGGTCACCTAGTTGCCATTCAAATCTTTTCTTACAGGTATTGTCACAACCAGGCTCACAGTAGCAATCTCTTCCCCAGTCACGGAAGCTTTTCGCAATCATGACAAGGTCTTTATTATTGACTAAAACTGCGCCGCCCTCTCCCATTGTTATGTGATGTGCAGGATAAAATGAAACCGTAGCCAAATCGCCAAATGTTCCTGTTTTTTGACCATTAAATGTGGCGCCAAGAGAATCGCAATCGTCCTCTATAACCCATAGGTTGTATTTTTTTGCAATTTCCATTACCTTTTCTAGGTTAAATGGATTACCTAAGGCGTGAGCCATCATAATAGCTTTCGTTTTTGAAGATATTGCCTCTTCAATTCTGTCTGATATAATATTATAGGTTCCTAATTCTACATCTATAAATACAGGAACACAACCATACTGAATGATAGGGTTGACTGTCGTCGGAAACCCTGCCGCTACGGTTATTACTTCATCTCCTGGTTTTATTTGACGATCACCTAGTTTAGGTGAAGTCAAAGTATAAAATGCCGTTAGATTTGCGGAAGAACCTGAATTGACAAGTAATGAGGTAATAGATCCAAAATATTTAGCAAAAGCACGTTCAAATTTAGGTCCGAATCTACCGGTGGTGAGCCACCCATCTAGCGTAGCATCCACACCTATCAAAAGGTCATCGGCATCTAATACTTTCCCTGTTACAGGAATATAGTCTTTTCCAGCAATAATTTCTTGTTGTACACGCCTTTGTGCAATCTCTCTTAACGAATTGGCCAATTCGCCATCAAAATTTTTAAATTCCATCATCTTTCTTGATATTCCTTAATTTGTTTTTCTATATAGTTTTTGGGATCCTTTGATTTATAAAAATCAAGAGTCCATTCTATGGCTTCTTTTGAATTTAATTTAGGATGCCAAGATAATTCATTAGTGCTTTTTTGTATATCTAATTTCAGTAAACCTGCTTCATGTCGGGCATCCATTTTGTTTGGAATCTTATACGCCCCTGAACCCCATTTTTCAATCGATATTTTGACCAAATCTTCAACGGTAAATGTATCTTCTTTGAGAGGTCCAAAGTTCCAACTTGAATTGTACTTTAGAGGGTTTTTAGATATTTGTGCTGCTAATTGTAAATAACCACAAATTGGTTCAAGAACATGTTGCCAAGGTCTTATAGCATTTGGGTTTCTAACCTCCACATCTTGGTTGGCATATAGAGACCGAACGATATCAGGTATAATTCTGTCCTTAGCCCAGTCACCACCTCCAATGACATTTCCAGCTCGTGCAGAGGCTATTGATTTTTTATGCGTATCGTATTCTGAATTATTGAAAAAACTATTTCTATAGGAACTTATAATCAACTCTGCGGCTGCCTTACTTGCACTATAAGGATCATAGCCTCCGAGCCTATCTGATTCTTTATAATAATAATCTTGCTCCACATTTTCATATACTTTGTCAGTAGTTATCATCACTATAACAGCGGTTTTATTAAGCATACGAATTGCTTCTAAAACATGGGCAGTTCCCATCACATTGACATTGAATGTATCAACAGGATAATTATAGGATAATCTCACTAATGGCTGAGCAGCTAAGTGAAATATAAAATCGGGTTGAAAATTATTAATCTCTGATTTTAACTTTTCTAAATCCAAAACATTGGCTATTATAGACTGACAACAAGATTCGATTTCAGCAGAGTGAAATAGATCAAAATCGTTTTCTGGAGCTAGTGCATATCCTTTTACTTCTGCACCCAACATGCTCAGCCATTTAGTCATCCACGATCCTTTGAAACCTGTGTGACCGGTAACAAGAACTTTTTTGCCATTATAGATACTTAGGAAATCCACCTCTTCCATTTTGCCTGATTAGTATTCCATAATTCCTCTAATTCCATTTTGTCTCGAAGAGCGTCCATACATTTCCAAAATCCATTGTGTTTGAAGGAGGCAATTTGGTTTTCATTTGCTAGTTTTAAAAGAGGTCCTTTTTCAAACTGGACCTCATCAGCGTCGTCACTAAAATAATTAAATATTTTTGGTTCAAGAACCATAAATCCACCATTGATCCATACGCCATCACCTTCCGGCTTCTCCACAAACCGTTGAATGATTCCGTCCTCATTCATTTCAATATTCCCATACCTTCCCGGCATCTGTATTGCAGTAAGTGTTGCAATTTTCTTTTTTTCTTTATGAAACTCAACTAGTTTTTGAATATTGACATCGGACACACCATCGCCATATGTTAACATAAATGTTTCATTCCCTAAAAACTTTTGTACCCTTTTCAGTCGACCAGCGGTGTTGGTCATTAATCCAGTATCTACAAGAGTTACATTGAAGTTCTCTGTATTTGAATTGTGTATCGTTGATGTATTGTTTTTTAAATCTATGGTGAGGTCTGAGTTGTGCGAATAATAATTGATAAAGAATTCCTTAATCATGGCTTGTTTGTAGCCAAGACAAAGAATAAAATCATTAAATCCATATTCTGAATACATTTTCATGATGTGCCACAAGATTGGTTTCCCACCGATTTCTACCATTGGTTTGGGACGTGCTTCCGTCTCCTCCATTAGTCTTGTGCCTAATCCTCCAGCAAAAATGACAACTTTCATTTCGTATTTTTAACTCAAATGTATAATTCTAGTCCCCTCATTCTCAAATTTGAATGGAATTTCCACAAATTTATTCATTGATATTTTAAACTTGGCTTTTTTTTCTGGTTCTACAAAAAACAGAAAAAATCCTCCTCCTCCAGCGCCTAATAATTTACCACCTAGAGCTCCTGATTTCATAGCCATATCATACATGTCGTCAAGATGGTAGTTGGAGATGGCAGAGGATAATTTTTTCTTTGCTACCCATGTGGTATGAAGCAATTTTCCAAATTCAGAAAGTGAAGTGCTATTGGATGACAACATACCCTGCCCAATTTGAACCATTTCATAGATATCTTTGAGCTCAACGAGCACTTTTTTCTCTTTTGTTTTTTCTACCTGTTCGGTGAGTACTTCTGTTGCGAATCGGCTTATTCCTGTATAATATAGCACCAATGAATCTTCAAGTTCTTGTTTTCTTGGTTGTGATATCACAACAGGATTGACTTCGTAGCCATTCGCACTGAGCTTCATGTGATTGAGTCCACCAAAAGCTGCAGCCAATTGGTCCTGAACACCAACATTCTCCTGCAGAATTTCTTTTTCAATATGAATAGCCTCCGAACCTAGTTGTAATTTAGATTTTATCTGCCCGTTATAAGCGCATAGCGCGTTGAGAAGTCCTACTGTGAAACTAGAACTACTTCCTAATCCTGTTCGAGCAGGTAAGTCGCTAAAAATATTAATGTCCAATCCGTCTAGTATGCCACTATATCTCAAGGTTTCTCGAACAGATGGATGTTCAATTTCATCGATGTGATTGCATAATTCTATTTTCTTATAGGCAATTCTATACTTATCGTCAAGCAAACCACCAATTTTGTTTAATGTTATATACACATACTTATCTATGGTTGTGCTTAACACACAACCGCCAAACTCATTAAAATACTCTGGATAGTCTGTTCCTCCTCCAAAAAAACTAATTCGAACGGGTGTTTTTGATATGATCATAATATTTTAGTTGATTCCGAACGATTAATTCATTCATAACTCACAACTTTACAAAGATAAAAAAACTTAGAATATCTGGCTTATAAATTCAGAAACCATTCTCGAAATAGCTGGTGATGCAGTCAGTCCAGGAGATTCTATACCGATTAGATTAATGAAATTTGGAAATCCTTTGTCAGATTCTTCCGAAATAATAAAGTCTCGAAAGGGTTCACCTTTTTTTTGAAGCTTCGGTCTGATTCCACAATAATCAGCAGCGATGTCCTCTAACTGAATTGAAGGAATGATATCTTGAATAGCGGATAAGAACTCCAATTTTCGATTTTCATTGATACTATAATCCAGAATTTTTTCAGGGAGATATTCAACATCTGGTCCAAAGCGAATCGTACCAGCAATATCTGAAACTGAATGAACTCCTAGTCCTTCATTGGGGGGGATTGGATAAATAAGCCTTTTTACAATGCCTTTCTTTCCAGGTCGAAGGCTATAATAAGTTCCTTTGCAGAATGAAAGATCATATCCCAACTGAGCAGTATCGAAGCCGATAATTTCAGCAATAACATCTGCATAAAGGCCTGCAGAGTTGACTATTACCTTAGATAAAAATGAGGTTTCTGAATTCTTCTCCAATAAATTGACTTCGTACCCATTTGATAGGCGATTGATTTGAGAAATATGGCTTTCAAAATAGAAATCAACATTGTTGTTTGAAGCCTTTTGGTAATGGAAATCCATCAATTCTGCAACAGAAATAATTCCTGTTTCTGGGGACAAAATACCTCCTGCACATCGAATGTTTGGTTCTAGCTTATTCGCTTGTGCCTTGTCAATTATTTGAAGTGGTACACCATTTTCAATTCCAATTTGATATAGATTCTCCAGCTTTGGAATAGCCTCATCCTTAGTAGCGGTAATAATTTTGGTGATTTTTTGAAATGAAATATTATTCTTTATGCACAATTCATAAAGACTTATTCTTCCTTCCAAACAAAGTTTTGCCTTCAGAGAGTTTTTAGGATAATAAATTCCAGAATGAATGACTTCAGAGTTCCTTGCTGAGGTTTCTTGACCGTATTTCGAATTTCTTTCAAGAACTAGTATTGATTTGTCAGGAAAATCTCTTGACAGTTGATGCGCTATTGCCAATCCGACAACTCCAGCACCTATGATCGTTATGTCGACTTGAAACAAAAGGATAAATTGTAATTAGGAAAATGAAATTTCAGGCACTTCTCCTTGAATGATAAGTCGGCCTTCTGTTCGTTCTCGAATAAAATCTACAGCGATACCCGGAGCTCTTTCAAGAAGCACAAATCCTTGATCTGTGATGTCTAATACAGCCAAGTCAGACACTATTTTAGTTACACAACGAATTCCTGTTAGTGGCAGACTGCATTTGGTTAATAGTTTGGATTTACCATCTTTTGAACAATGCTGCATAGCGACGATAATGTTTTTTGCACTTGCAACTAGATCCATAGCTCCTCCCATTCCTTTTACCATTTTACCTGGTATTTTCCAGTTGGCTATATCTCCAGTATCTGAAACTTCCATAGCTCCAAGAACCGTTAGGTCTACTTTCTGAGCTCTGATCATTCCAAAACTTGCTGCACTATCAAAGATTGATGAGCCCGGTAATGTTGTTATTGTCTGTTTTCCGGCGTTGATCAGATCAGCATCTTCCTCGCCTTCGAAAGGAAAGGGCCCCATACCTAGCAATCCATTTTCGCTTTGAAGGACAACTTCAATATCAGTAGGAATATAATTGGCAACTAAAGTTGGAATACCTATCCCAAGATTGACATACATCCCATCTTTCAACTCTTTTGCAATTCGCTGGGCAATTTGCTCTTTATTCATCATATATCGTTGTATTTACGTATTTAGCAAATGTAATGTTTTTTTCATTTTTGGGAGTCCCAGATCTAAATGAAACTACCTTTTATAAAAGTATTAAAAATGGCCCAGATGATTCCAAATAAAATGACAAAGTCTTTCAATTTTATATTTCGAATACCTTTTATAAAAATCATAAAAAACAAACTACTAACTGTAAGAAGGGGTAAAAATAGCTTTGAAGAACCAAAAACGAGGCCTGAATTAAAAAGAATTAAAAGGAATAATATGATGCTGTACATTGAAAAGTTTTTCCTTGTACTAATATTGAAATTTGCAATGAATGATTGCGCTAGTAGCCCATGAACGATACCTATTGATAGCAGAATAGTTTGAGTAGAACTTGGTAATTGTGTTTGGAAGTTAGTTAATGATTGTTTATAATTATGAAGTACAATAAGGTCACCCATCAAATGAAGATTAGCGATCCATATGCAAACTGGAACAGCAAATCCCAGAAGAAAAGCAAACAGATCTCGAAATCCATTCTTTCCAAAAATATTTATGATAAAAATCATTATCAAAATGAAAATCAGTAATGCAGGTGTTAATATTAGGAAAACACCAAAACCCAAACCAACTGTGAAAAAGTGATTAGCAGTTATATTTAGATGATTGGCATATTGCATTTGTTTTCCAAGCAGTGTTAAATAAAACATAACGATAAAATCGCTAATCGTACAACTAAAACTTAGTACAAATATACTCTGAACTATCAAGAGGAATATCGCCAAGATTGAATTTTGAATACTGGAGTCCTTGTTCTGAAACAAGGAATAGATGTTTATCAATGAAAACAAATGTAGGAAAATCGAGATGATTTTATAGACAAGAACATTCCGTGAATTCGAAAAGACCGAGTCTAAAAAAACATGAGCAGGCGCATCAATGACAAAGCTATTTCCAGCAAAAAATTTCCAACAAAAGACTCCAAAAAGAGAAATAGTAATGGTATAAGCTATTGGTGTCTGCCTATCAAACTGCTTATACATTTTACTGAGATTAGTATTTAATTATTAGTCATTCAAATCTTTGACCACTTCTTTGGTAATGTCCAGAGCAGGGTCAAAGTAAAGAAGATTTCCATTTGTTTGATAACCAAACACGACGTCGACATTAAACTTAGCCTTGTTTTCAGTGAAGTATTTGTTCATTGTAGCATAGAGCTCAACGGTTTCTTTTTTGCTTTTTTCGCCGATTATTTTCATGGTTTCTTGTGCTTCCTTTTCCAAGGCATTCTTGCGAGCTACGAGT
>CANHJR010000060.1 GCA_947461165.1 Saprospirales bacterium
CTCCTCTTCTATAAAGAGAGTTTATGGCATCTCCAAGATCTCTACGAGGTCCTACCAATGTGAAATTAGAAAACGTAGCGCTTGTCCTTGGATTCAAGTAAGTCCCAGTCGCATTATTGTCTGTTTCGATCCCATTAGATTGAGAAATATCTGCAATATTTGGATTGCGGAAGCTCACACCAAATTGAACTTTTCCGCTAAACCCATTGTCTGCATCAAAGTCGTCATCCACGCCGTGAAGAGCAATGATTCTTTTACAGTTCACTGTTCCTCCAAACCATTCGTAAGAATCATCGCCAGAATATGAAATTTGGATGTTCTCAATAGTAGTTCCAGATCCAACACTACCCATTGTCAATCCATTGATCTCCTGATTGGTAGCAAATGCGATACCTGGAAATTCAATTCTAACATATTTAAGTGATCCAGAATTGTCAGCATCATCAGTTCCACCATAAGAGATCTCTGATTCTGTAGTACTTGCTGAGGTAGGGAAGCCTTCGACATTGGCCCATCCTGCTGCTTGATTTAGTTTTGCTTTTCCACAGATAATAATTCCTCCCCAATCTCCAGCATTTCTAGATCCAGGTGCTTGATTTGATGTGAAAATGATAGGATTGTCAGCTGTACCTTCAGCCATAAGTTTTGCACCACGAGTGACTACTAGACAAGGTCTAACGGCTCCTTTCACACCCTTAATAATTGTTCCAGGTTTTATGGTCAAAGTGGCATTGTTTGTAACATAAATTGCAGAGTCAAGAAAATACACATTGGTGCTAACCCACGTGGTATTCGTAGTAATGTGACTGACGTGCACATCCGCTGCTTTTGCTTGGATTAGTCCTAACGCAAGCATTAATAAAAGTAAACTTAATTTTTTCATAAATTGGTTTTTTTGTTTAGTGATTTGATTTTAAAATTTGTAGTTAAATCCGAGATTGAATGTGGTTCCCATTCTTTGAGTGATAAAATCCACTCGGGTTCCATTGGGATAGTCAATATAGTATGCCAATGGTTGGGCTAGAATATCATTTATAGTAAACTTGAAATCTGCTCTACTACTTAGTTTTTTCCCTATTTGTATGTCGAATATATGCCTGTGCTTTTCGTTTACATTTGGTTTTGCATTGGCATCGCTACCTACCTCGCTGATTCGATCACCTACGACATTGTAAAATATGGAGGCACTCCAGTTGGTCTTGGGATCAGTGTATAATAAACTAGTGTTCACTACAATTGGTGATTGACCTTGAAGAGCTCTTGGTCTTGATTGACCTGCAGATAAATTGTCTGCAAACTTCACTCTCGAATAAATATAAGCGACATTCGCTGTTAGCAATAAATTGCTTAATACGGTATGCTCCGGTTTACCAATCAAGGTTCCTACTTTCATTCTAAACTCCGTCTCAGCTCCTAGGTTGATAGCGGATTGTGCATTGACAAATGATTTTACGCGCGTCTCAGGTCCTGTAAAATCGACTGTTTGTTCGATTGGTTTTTCAAAAAGCTTATAGAACGTACTGACGGTAAACATTTGACCAAATTTCTGAAAAATTTCAAATCTTAAATCTGCATTATAAATATTGGTACTTTTGAGCTCAGGATTCCCGCCTGTGGTAGAATTGTTTGTATAATCATAGAAAGTAAATCGGCTCAATTCTCTAAATTCTGGTCTTGATACGGTCTTGGAAACTGACAAACGAAGGTTAGATTTATCGTTGATAGAATATATAAAATTAGCAGAAGGAAGGATATCGACATACGTATTAGAAGAATTGACCTTATAGATTGGAGTGTTGGTTGTAGAGTCGATTTGAGTACTTGGAGTCATTAATTCTTGATTAAATCGCTCGATTCTGGCACCCCAGATTACTCTTAGTTTTTTACCAAGTTTATCATCTAACATAAGATATCCTGCATTAAGGTCAGAGTTAGCCTTATAGCTATCTTCAGGAGAGTAAATTTCTTTCAGAATAAATCCATTTTTGCCAATATTCTCTTCAGAATACAATTTGGATACATCCTGGGTAATGAGATTGTAATTAAAGCTACTTTGACTATTGACGATATAACCTAACACTGTCGTATAAAAGCTTCTGTCTTTGAAGAGACCATAGATTCCAGATTTGAATGTATGTTTTTGTTTTAGAAATGTAAATGGAATGCTTAAATCCGCACCTATATTTTTTGAATTTTCAGTTAATTCAGAGAAGAATCTACCACCCGATCTAGGATCCGTTCCACTCGAAACGAATGCTTGATAATTTGTGTCTCCAGGATTCAAAGGATTGTTTTCTCGGATGTAATAAGTTCTTCTAAGATCTGGTGTGTTCTTGTTCAATGAACTTATACCCATCTGGTATTTTATTTTCCAATTTTTGCTATTCAATATACTCTCTCCTGAGAATTGATGAGATCTCAATGTGTTTTTGACGTACTGTTGTATACTTTGTTTGACCAAAATATCACCAGTAAGGTCTAATGCATTTCGATTAATAACAAGACTTTCAGCGTTGTTATTAAAAATATTCATGAGGTTAAACTTATGATTAGTTGGAGTGGTAAGACCAATACTCCAAATTCCTCCTAGGTTCATATTGTGTCTATACTGCTGCTCGTTTGATAAGTATTCCTGCTCTATAGCTGCATTATAACTTGCTCTATATACACTGTCTAGTGTTCGATAACTATTGCTATAATTTAAGGATACGATAGAGCCTATTTCAAACTTCTTATACTTTTTATTCCAAGCATTTGTAATTCCTAAACTTCCTCCCGGCAATGCACTGGCTATTTCATTTACTTGAAATGTATTGCTAAATTTTTTGGTAATATTAAATTGGTCTGATTCTGACAACTTATTGTATCCATTATATGTTGGGAAATCGCTTACAATTGACCTTCCTCCATTCCCTAAACCTAGGAATTCGCCTTGGTCATTTGATTGCTGGTTGAATTTGCGAAAAGTACTGAGTGTGTTGAAATTTAGACTTGCAGATACAGAAGTATAATTTTCATCGGGAATTGCTTTGGTCATTACTTGGATAATTCCCCCAGCAAAATCTCCACTGAGATCAGGACTTGCTGTCTTGATTACCATTAGATTATCTATTATAGATGAAGGAATCAAGTCAAATGAAAATGACTTTCGATCTGCTTCCGTTGAGCTCAAGTATGTCGAGTTTAGCATTGCATTATTATATCGATCAGCAAGACCTCTAACTATTGCAAATTTGCCATCTTGCATGCTAGATCCACTTACTCGCTTGACGACATCTGCGGAACTACGATCTGGTGTTCTTGTGATGACATCACGAGAAATTCCGTCCGCGACCACCGTACTATTTTTTTGAATTACTGCCAGTGCTGATAGCGATTCTTGTTTTCTTTTTGACTTTATTTTAACTTCATTCGTCAATACGGATGAACTTTCCATTGTAAAACTTATTTCTGTGACAGCATTTTCTTTAACAGAAAGTTTTTCAGTCATTTTTTTGTAGGAAAGGATGCTAGCCTCGATGGTATGCTCACCAACAGGTACTTTTGAAATAGTGAAATTCCCGTCTATACTGGATTTTGTTCCTAGATTTGTGTTTTCTATACGTATTGATACCCCGGTGAGTGCTTCTCCAGTCCGGTTGTCGACTATTTTGCCAGAGATGGTGCCTGTTTGCGAGAAGATTTTTGTACTGAATGCGTAAGTAAAAAGCGTTGCTAAAAGAATAATTTTTTTCATAGTGCAAAACTATATACCCCTTCGCGATTTTAGTGTTACCCTAATGTTATCAAATCGTTACTCCAATGTTATCATTTTTTTTTCTTTGTTTATTAAATCTAGATATGGTTCTCGTTTCAATCCCTTTAAATATCAATGCTTCTCAAATGTTTGTTGTTATACTCAAATTGTTATCTGGCATTTCTGAAATATATTTAGACAACTCTGGGAATTCTATATGTATTTTCATTATGATGTCTAAAATGTTTTTTTCGAGTTCTATTTTCGTCTTCATGGTTCATTTACTTTAGGGTGATTTGTTCTATTTATTGATAACGAAACATAGGTATATTATTAGCTCATATTAAATTCTATATTCGCTCAAACTTTCAATATTTAATGAAACGATTATTTCATTTCTTCTTCCAAACAACTGATAAGGTGGGTTATACCCTAAAAATCGAAAATTGCCTTGGTAAGTCATCCCTTTACTTTTCAAGATGCTTTGGAGTCTGATCTTATATTCGTTTATTCTCTCTGTAGATGCGAAACCTCCAAATCTAATGACAGCAACATATTCAGGAGTTGTGGTCTCTATGACGATGTCCGCATTGTTTGGCGCTGGCAGATCTTCTTTATCCATACTTGCAGGCATGACGAAGGCCATCGTTGAAACAGAATCGCCTATATCCATATGCACAGGAGAAGTCATTGCAATCTGTTTATTTTGGTTGTTTCCTCCAAATATATACGTTGCCAGTTTGCCAAATCCATAACTTCCTAACTCTTTGTATGAATTGGATGTTGAACTGATTTTTGCTATTACGGCGGCGGGATAGTACCTTACTTCAAATTCCGTTTCTTTGCTAATGACCGTGTACCCTTGTGTCTCTGTTTTGTTTGTTGTTATCGTTGTATAACTTTGAAAGATTGTCAATAAGATGAGGATTATGACAATAATAAGGATTGCTTTTTTCATGTTTTTATATTTTAATTTCAGTATGCAATATACAATTTGTAAGGGAAACACACCATTATCTATATTGCAAGCGCGTGGTATTTTTGTTTGGTCATTTTACATTAAAACCTGACTCGAAATTTCAATTGATCGACTTGTCCTTATAACAGGTACATAATACAAAACGTTCAAGCCAACAAGAATGAACAGTACCCCAAAAACGTGAAGCGCATATTCGGTGTAATTCATTGCCGCAATAGTGCCAACACCTACTGCAAAGCCGAGCAGAAACCGAATTGCTACAATTCTAAAAACAACTTTTTCCAAAAGATTGAAAAGCCAATAACAAAAAATGATTTCTGAAAAAGTATAAAAAAACAGAAGAAATGTTGTATACGATATCATTGCTTCGAATGAATTGCAGAAAAACAGCAATGCAATAGCGTATACTAGCATAGCAAAAGCATGCAGCTCATGGTAGACAAATTGAACTTGTTTTCTTTGGCGCGACAGGGCCGTTATAAGCGCAAAGAAGGCCCCGGCAGTGAAGGCAATTCCCATATTGAATTTTATCACCTCAAAAATGCCGTTATCTGAAAATAGAAGGAATAATCCAGAGAAAATTATGGTTGAGCCATAGATGTATAGTGGAAGATTCTTATTCATTTTTTTAGATTATATTTGATACAAATATCGTTTCTTAATTTGTCTTGTTTGTTATAGCTTTCTTACAAAATGTTGTATAATTCTAGCCGACGATATCGAATACAGCCTAAACCAAATCATTTTTTGAAGTGCCTTTGTCTTTATATTCCATAAGGTTATCTATTGTCGTTTCTGCAATGCATGTGAGCGCTTCATTGGTTAGAAAAGCCTGATGACCAGTTATTATTACATTTGGAAATGACCGTAGTTTTTCGAAGATGCTATCTTGAACGGGTTTGCCAAAATGATTTATAAAAAACAAGGATTTTTCATTTTCATAAACATCCAAGCCTGCCGCTGCTATAGTGCCATTTTCAATGGCTTCTATCAAATCTAAGGTATTTACAATTCCTCCCCGAGCTGTATTTATCAAAAAAATTCCTTTTTTCATTTTGCTAAAAATGTCTCTGTTAAACAAATGATTTGTATCACTTGTAAGAGGACAGTGGAGTGATACA
Organism: Saprospirales bacterium; assembly: GCA_947461165.1. Classification (GTDB taxonomy): domain Bacteria; phylum Bacteroidota; class Bacteroidia; order Chitinophagales; family JADJOU01; genus CHPMRC01. Next base: position 5,837 of record CANHJR010000060.1, read on the forward strand.
ACATCTGAATTCTTGCATAAATCTTCTAGTGAGGTATAGGTGATGCCTGTCTGAGTGATAAGTTTTTTGTCATGAACGATATCATATCCTAACAATTTGCAACCAAAGCCATTCATAATGCGAGCATATGCTGCGCCTATTTTTCCTGTACCGACAATGCCGATCGTTTTGCCGTGCAAATCGAAACCGATCAGGCTATCTAAGCAGAAATTTTGATATTCAATTAACTTTTGTCCTTCTATTAATTTTCTATTTAAAGCCAATAACAGTGTGACTGCGTGTTCCGCGATGGAATATGGCGAATAAGCAGGTACATTCGATACTTTTATTCCCAGTTTTTTTGCCATATGCAAATCAACATGGTCGTGACCGACAGATCGAAGTGTGATATACCTAATTCCATTTGTATTCAAAATATCCAATACGTCTGCCAAGGCATGATCAGAGGTGAAAAGTGAAATTGCTGAAAACCCTTTTGCATCCGAAGCGGAGTGAAGATCCAAGGACTGATTTGTAAAAAACAATTCTTGTTTTCCCTTAGCTGCCCTTTGCAAAAAAGATTTTTCATAGTCATGACTACTATAAATCAATGTTTTCATGTGTATATCATGTTATGTTTAATGGTCGCCTGCTATGCGTTGTATATTTATTTCAAATTAAACGTTTATCGCTTTATTTGGATTCAATCTATCGACTTTCTTTTTTGCTTTGGCAGCCTTTTTTTCTTTTGGTGATTTCGCCGGAGCTTTTTTATCGGATTTTACTTTTCCATCTTTTTCTTTTGACATAATGTTTTTATTTAATAAATGAGTGAATGTTTCTTTTGTTATCTATTCTTCATAACCACTTTTGATTACTGTTGATATCATTTTGAATTGTTCGGTAGCCGTAAAACTATGTTTAGAATGAGCTGGAATGATAATACCTTCTCCCAATTTTAAGAGAATTGATTTACTTTCAATATTCACTTCCGTAGCACCATCTATTATTTGTACATACGTATCGAAAGGTATGGATTTTTCACCCAACTCTTCACCAATGGGCATAGAAATGGCAGTTATGTTTCCAGTTGTTTTTTTTATTATGGTTCTACTTAGGACGGCATTTGGAATATACTCCACGATTTCAATTATAATATGTGGTTTACCTTTTTCTAGTTCCGAGTTATTCTTCATGTTATGAGGATTTTGTTGGTATGATATAAATGGGCACGGTGGAATGTTTGATTATTTTGTGTGCAGTGCTACCGAGGAAAAACTCTTCGATACCACCTTTGCTCTTCGTCCCGATTACGATCATATCGAAGTGTTCTTTTTGCACCTTTCCTAGGATGTTGTCTGTTATATCTCCGTGCAATACACTTGTATGAATTTCATTATCCTCAAGGTGCATTGTCGTTTTGGTTAAAAACTGCTTAGCATATTTTTCAATA
>CANHJR010000061.1 GCA_947461165.1 Saprospirales bacterium
ACCCGTACGTCAGTTTAGCAAACTGGTGGTTTCAGCCACTCACCCATCTCACCTTGCTCCTCCACCTTGTATTTTGGGAGTGCAAATATAATTTATTTTTTCAAAAAAGGATTATAAATTACTTAGATTTATTCTCTTTTTCAATTCATCCATATCCTCTTGGAATTTTTTATCTACTTCTAGAAGATTTTCCACAACTTGTATCGAGTGGATCACCGTACTATGATCTTTGTTTCCAAAGTGTCGACCTATTTCTTTCAGCGAATTCTTGGTGTATTTCTTAGCAAGATACATCGATATTTGGCGGGCATTGACTACCTCACGTTTTCGGGTATTCTCCTTGAGTAGTTCGGTAGAAATTCCTATAAATTCACAAACTGTTTTCTGAATATATTCTACAGACACTTCGCGAGATACCGATTTGACATAATTTTTGATGATTTTCTTGGCTAGGTCGATATCGATGTCTTTTTTGATCAAGGAAGCTTGCGCGAGCAAGGCTATCATAGCTCCTTCGAGATCACGAATATTTGTATTGATATTATAGGCGACGTACTCTACGACTTCTTTTGGCAAAATCACGCCATCTGCATACATCTTCTTTTCTAGAATGGTATATCGCGTGTCATAATCTGGCATGGTCATTTCAGCCATAAGACCCCACTTTAATCTAGATAGAAGTCTTTCTTCTATTCCATCCAAGTCCTTTGGTGCACGATCTGATGTGATACAGATTTGCTTATTGTTATTGTGAAGATGGTTGAATATGTTGAAGAATATTTCTTGTGATTTTTCTTTTCCAGCAAAGAATTGGATGTCGTCCACAAGCAAAACATCAATCAAGTTGTAGAAATTGACAAATTCTCCCGTGTTGTTATTCTTGGCAGAATCTATGAACTGGCTGATAAATTTATCAGCTTGAATGTATAGAACTGTTTTCCCGGGTGTTATCTGTTTGATAGAATTTCCGATCGCTTGCAATAAGTGCGATTTTCCTACTCCAGAGCCACCATACAAAAACAATGGATTGAAAGCGGTGCCTCCTGGTTTTTTTGCTACAGCATATCCTGCTGCGCGCGATAGTCTATTGCAGTCGCCCTCGATGAATGAATCAAAAGTATAAACTGGATTTAATTGTGAGTCAATGGTAACTTTTTTGATTCCGGGAATCACAAAAGGATTGCGAATTTGATTGCCTATTGTCATTGGCATAAATGTTTCATTGGATTCTTGAGTGCCAGTTCTTGTATTTGGATAGTTGATGGCACTGCTGCTATCATTTTTATCCATCAATATTCTGTATTCAAGTTTTGCCTTATCGCCCAATTCGCGGACAAGCGACTTGCGGATAATGTTTACATAATGCTCCTCTAACCAGTCATAAAAAAACTGTGAAGGAACCTGTATCGTCATAATACCATTCTCTACACTGACGGGCAGTATGGGCTCAAACCAAGTCGTGTAGACCTGAGTTGTGACATTGCTCTTAATAATTTCTAAACAATTACTCCATACTTTTGTGTAATCTAGTGACATATCTTTATTCAATTTTTTGTTCCCCGTGCGTTAAGTAAAAAGTTTTAATTAATTTTGCGAATATGCACATTATATTGTTAATAACTCAAGGAAAATTTACAAAATGGTCTGACATTTTAGCAGACTGGCGCTTGTAGTCGTTATTTTTTTCCTTTTATGGCTATAGTAAATGTCTAGTTCTCCGACATTTATGCCTCCAAAACCTACCTGATTGATTATGACAAAATTTTCTTCACCCTTCATAATAAATTTTGGCTTTGGAAGAAAAGTGTGCGTATGGCCTCCAATGATGATGTCTATGTTATTGACTGATTTTGCAAGTTGGAGATCAGAGACTATTTTTTTATCCGGATAACTATAGCCTAGGTGCGATAGTGCTATGATGATGTTGCATTTATAATCATATTTGAGAATATTAGCTGTCTCCTGTGCTTCTAGAATTGGGTTTGCTATAATCAAATTTTTGGTAAATTCTTTTGGAACATATCCTTCGAGATCAAGTCCGCATCCCAGTATTCCAATTTTTAAACTACCTTTGTTTACGATATGGTATGGTTTGATTATATTGTGCAGTGGCGTGTCTGTTGTGAAATAATTGCTAACTACAAATGGGAAATTGGCATACGTCTGTTGTTTTGCAAAATTCTCCATACCCAAATCAAAATCATGATTTCCCAATGTTCCAACGTCGTAGCCAAGCATCGACATTGCTTTTATTTCCAATTCGCCCTGAAACAAGTTGAAATAGGGCGTCCCTTGAAAAATATCTCCAGCATCCAATAGGAGAACATTCGTTTCGTTTTTACGTATGTCATCGATGATCGTCTTTCGAACCGAAACACCTCCAAGGCCTCTGTAATCTCCTGATTCGAAGGGATCTATACGGCTATGCGTATCATTGGTATGCAGTAGGACTAATTTCTCGATTTCATCTTCCTGGCTTGCCGCCCACAATTTATTTTGGGTTGTAAAGGGAAGGGCTGAACCAACTACAATCGAGCCTTTGAGAAAACTTCTACGGTTCATATATGTATGTTTTGATATCGATTTAGAGAAGGTAAAATCATCTAGCTAGTCCTCCACAGACGCCAATAATCTGTCCTGTGACGTATGAACTCATGTCGGACGCTAGAAAAACGACAACTTTTGCTACCTCATCTGCCGTGGCAAATCGTTTCATTGGAATTTGTTCAAGATATCTTTTTTTGAGATCTTCTGGCAATTCATCGGTCATTTCCGTTTGGATAAATCCTGGCGCTATGGCATTGCATCGAATATTTCGTGAACCGAGTTCATCAGCTACTGACTTAGTAAGTCCAATCATTCCAGCCTTAGATGCCGAATAATTTATTTGACCCGCCTGCCCTTTGAGCCCGACGATGGAAGTAATATTGATGATGCTTCCTTTTTTCTGACGAAGCATGGGAGTGGATACATGTTTTGTCAGGTTGAAGGCAGATTTAAGATTATTGTCTATCACATCGTCCCATTGCTTTTCTGTCATTCTCATCAGTAGTGTGTCTCTTGTGATACCGGCATTATTGACCAAAACATCTATCGAACCAAACGTTGCAATGGCAGCTTCACAAAATGTTTTGGCATCTTCAAAAGAAGATGCATCGCTTTTTACTGCAAGTGCCTGAACACCTAAAGCTTCAATCTCCGCCACCAGTTCCAATGCTTTGACTTCGCTGGAATGGTATGAAAAAACGACATTGGAGCCTGCTGCAGCCAGTTCCATGACAATAGCCCGACCGATCCCGCGACTTCCACCTGTGACGATACTCGTCTTTCCTTGTAATAGTTTCATTTAATAAGAATATTATGAGTGATTGTTTTTTAATAAATAATGTATTGGATGACAAATTTAGTCGATGCAATATCAAATGTTATTAAAATTCTGAGCAAATAAAGCACTAATTTTTTTTGATAGGATTATTTTTTGAGATTGAGGCTTTGAAATAAAATCAATCAACTGAATTTTTTTAAAAAATAAACGTATGAAAAAACGAATAACCGCTTGGGTTGAAAGTCGTTCGATTGTTTTGATATACTTTTTTGTTGTTCTACTGGAGTTGCAGGATCTGCTCCAGCCAATCTTTCAGATACTTGTTGAGACATTGCTTCGTACCACTGCATTTTTTTCAAATCTTTGATTGCAGTGAGATCTGCGCCATATTTATCTTGGACTTTTTGAGTCAGTTTATCGGCTGAAGGTCTTTGTGGCTCTTGGTTGCAGTCAGCTAATACAGACAGTGATGCAAAGAGAATGATGATTTGCTTTTTCATATTCAATTTGATTTTGAAGATGATTTATTAATCAGAAATAAGCTCTGCGCTTTATTTTTCGATATTATTTATTGATAATTGAATGTTTAGCGTTTTGAATTTTCAATTTGTCTTGTATATTTGCCTGTAAATTATATTGTAATATCGTATAAGACAGCCATTGAAATGAGTGAACAATTTATAGTCTCAGCACGAAAGTACCGCCCGCAGCGATTTGATGAAGTTGTCGGTCAGGGTTCTACGACGATGACACTCAAGAATGCCATTCAAAATAAGCAATTGGCGCATTCATTTCTTTTCTGTGGCCCACGAGGAGTTGGCAAAACAACCATCGCGCGAATTCTAGCTAAAACAATCAACTGTAAAGATCTTCAGGCAGATGGAGAAGCATGCGATCGATGTGATTCGTGTACATCCTTCAACAAGAACGCTTCATTTAATATTGTCGAATTAGATGCTGCCAGCAAGAATGGTGTCGAGCATATCAAAGAAATTATTGAGCAAGTTCATTATTCTCCCCAGAATGCTGAATACAAGGTGTTTATAATTGATGAGGTTCACATGCTGACAACTGCTGCATTCAATGCATTTTTGAAGACCTTGGAGGAACCCCCGAGTTATGCCAAGTTTATTCTAGCTACAACCGAAAAACACAAGGTTCTTCCTACCATCCTTTCAAGATGTCAAATTTATGATTTCAATCGAATCAAGGTTGCTGATATTCAAAGCCATCTTGAAAAAATTTCAAAGACAGAATCTATCAACGCAGAGGAAACGGCTCTGAACATGATTGCGCAAAAGGCGGATGGTGGACTTCGCGATGCCTTGTCGATGTTTGACCGATTGGCTAGCATCCATGGCAACAAAATCTTGTATGCAGATGTCCTACAAAATCTCAACATTCTAGACCATGATTATTATTTTCAACTTTTAGACTATGTCATTCGGGAGGAAAATGATAGAATTTTATTGCTTTTAGATGAAATTATTGGCAAAGGATTTGAATTAGATACTTTTCTTTCGGGACTGTCGGAGCATATAAGAAATCTCTGGGTAAGTCGCAAGGATCAAACGATGCTGCTACTTGAGGTTTCCGAAGAAATCAAACATAAATATGTAAAACAAGCTAGTAATATAGATGAACCTACTATGCTCAATATTCTGCAGGTAGTCGCAGATTGCGAGGTTCAACTCAAACAAGCTCGAAACCGGAGGCTACTTGTGGAGCTGGCCTTATTAAAGCTATGCTATGTCAAGCACGTTGTTTCTGCATCTTGGTTAGATGCGGATCAAAAAAAAAAATTGACGAGGCCCAATAATCCAACAAAAGATATTCAACCTTCCCCAATTGATATTTCCAATGGATCAAATTCGCAGACTTCTGCAATCAATTCTCCCAAGGCTCCAAGCGTTGAGGACATCATTCAACAAGCTACAGCCTTAGCTTCCCAAAAGGCAAAAGAGGCGAATCAGCCAGCGATCATTTCCGAAATTCCTTTATACTCAATAGCCTACTGGAATCGAATGGTAGAACAATATAGTGGCATGCAACATCAGATGGACAAAGTTCGCTCTGTCATCCCAGCAATTGAAGATACAAGCTACATCGTATATGTGAGTAATGGTATAGAGCAAGGTATGTGGAAGAATCTGATAGTCGAGTTACATAAAATATCTCGTCAGTATAGCACGGAGTTGCCAATCATCGAGTGTGTCATAGATGCCTCGCTAACGCATGTTGAGGATCTCAATTTAAAGACTCAATTCCTAGCGTTAAAAGAAAAATATCCGATCTTAGATCGGATTCGAGATGAGTTTAAATTGATATTTTAAGGTAGTTTCATATCCCAATTCCAGGCAGAAACCATCATATCCTCTATACTTCGCTTTGGAGACCAATTGAGTAATTCCTTAGCTTTTCTATTGTCAGAATATACAGCTATCACATCTCCTGGTCGTGGTGGCGCTAACTCTTTTTTCATATGAACACCTGTGGACCTTTCAAAGGCATCGATAAGTTCTAAAACCGTTACGCCCTCGCCAGAGCCAAGATTTACAATATCATGCGTGTGGATATCCTTTCTGCTTTCTAAGTTTTTGATAGCAAGCGTATGCGCATCTGCTAGATCCATGACGTGAATATAGTCTCTAATGCAGCTGCCATCACGAGTCGGTAGTTCATACCCGAAAACCATGATTTTTTCAAACTTGCCCTTGGCTACACCGGTGATTCTTGGAACGACATTGTTTGGAGTTATTGTTGGAGATTCACCAATATAACCGTCGATGTGCGCACCAACAGGATTGAAATATCTCAAAGATAAGATTCGGATATCAAGTTCTAATTTGGCTTCCTCTAGCAGCATCTCGCCAATAACCTTTGTGCTTGCATATGGGCTTTGAGGTGGATTCAAGGTTGTAGTCTCAGATACTGGCAGGCTGTCAATATTTCCATAAACCGAGCAGCTTGATGAGAACACAAAGTTTTGAATTTTATATTTTTTGACTAACTCTAGTAGGTTTAACTGACCAACAACATTGTTTCGATAATATAGGAGCGGCTCCTCGACACTTTCATCGACGTACTTGAATGCTGCGAAATGGATAACCCCCGAAATATTGTTTTCCTTTTCGAAGATGCGTTCTAATGCATCTTTGTCACGAAGATCAACTTGGTGAAAAACAGGGCGAATTCCGGTTGTTTTTTCAATACCATCCAAGGTTTCAGTTCCCGATCGACTGAGATTGTCAATAATGATTACTTCGTAATTGTTTTCGATTAGATTGACGACGGTATGCGAGCCTATATAGCCCATTCCTCCAGTTACAAGAATTTTAGACATTGTGAAATTGATTTAGCACTTTTAAATAATAATTTTCGTACTTCGGAAGAATGAGGTCTATATCAAACTGTTTGGACGATTCAAATGCATTTTTTTTAAATTCATTCAAGGACTCATCAGTCAACAATATTTTGAGTGCATTCTCCGCCATGGATTCGACATCACCGATGTCACTCATAAACCCATTTTTTCCTTCAATGATAAGTTCTGGAAGTCCGCCAGCATTGGTTGAAATAACAGGGACACCACAAGCCATAGCCTCTAATGCAGCAAGCCCAAAGCTCTCAGACTCACTAGGCAATACAAATAAGTCACTGATAGCATAGAGTTCTTCGATCATTTCTTGCTTTCCCAGAAATTTCACCTGCTCACAAAGACCTAGAGATCGACAGAGTTCTTCGCAAGAATTTCGCTCAGGGCCATCACCAACTAACAAGAGTTTGGAGGTTAATTTTTTTGATAAAATGGAGTGCATTTTGATGACATCTTGAACTCGTTTGACTTTTCTAAAATTCGACACATGGATCAATACTCTCTCATTATCCTCCGCTACGA
>CANHJR010000062.1 GCA_947461165.1 Saprospirales bacterium
AATCAAATGAAAATTTCGGCCGCTTATGCACTAGCAAATTCGGTCCCGAATCCTTCAAAAGATTATTTGTTGCCAAATGCTTTGGATATAACAGTGCCTTTATTGATAGCTGAGGCTGTAGCCGATGCTTGGAAAAATTAACCACAATTACATTTTTAACAATCTTATATTTATGAATCCCATTTCAACTAATTTGTTTTCACACCTTGAATTAACCAATCATGAGCAGGTAATGTTTTGTCATGATAAGGAGTCTGGCCTCAAAGCCATCATTGGTATACATAACACAGCTTTAGGTCCAGCCTTGGGCGGAACCCGTGTTTGGAAATATTCTAATGAATCTGATGCATTGAATGATGTATTGAGACTTAGTAGAGGGATGACCTTCAAATCATCAATTTCAGGAATTAATCTTGGGGGGGGAAAGGCCGTCATTATTGATAATCCGAATGCAAAAAAAGATGAAAAATTCTGGAGAAGATATGGTCAATTTGTAAATTCTTTGAATGGATTATACATTACTGCTGAGGATGTTGGGACTTCAACCAAAGAAATTGAGTATATATTTGAAGAGACGAAGCATGTCGCTGGAAAACCATTCCATCTTGGGGGTAGTGGTGATCCTAGTCCTTTTACAGCATATGGCGTATATGTTGCTATGAAATCAGCTTGGAAAAAAGCAACAGGATCGGATTCATTACAAGGAATTAAAATCGCAGTTCAAGGAACTGGGCATGTCGGTCAATATCTTATTGATCACTTGATGAGTGAGCAAGCGATTGTTTCCATAGCTGATATCAATCAATCGAATATAGAACTCGTTACAAAAAAACATAAGGTAGCTGTAATAGATCCAAATCAGATTGTAACAATGGATACGGATATTTATGCGCCATGTGCTCTAGGAGCCACATTGAATGAAGAATCCATACCAAACCTTCAATGCAAGGTCATAGCAGGTGCAGCGAATAATCAGCTCAAGGATGAAGTGAAGGATGGTGATGCCGTCATGAAAAGAGGTATTTTGTATGCTCCTGACTTTTTGATCAATGCTGGAGGAGTTATTAACTGTTATACGGAGACCATTGGTGAATACAGCAAAGAAAAAACCATAGCTCTCATTGATCCAATTTATAATAAAGTTCAAGAAATATTTGATCGTAGTGCAAAAGAAGGCATTAATCCTCAACAAGCAGCTATTGCTATTGCACAGGAGAGAATAAACAAGGCAAATATGAACCCACAAACACATGCCTAATGATTAGTAGAAGAAGTATACGAATCAAAGTATTGCAAGCCCTTTATAGTCAAGCAATTATTAATGCTTATGACTCAAAAAACGCCAAAGAAATTTATAATCAAAGTATTCAAGAAGTTCTTGAGGTCAACTTGATTTATTTGCTCTATTTCCGAGAAGTAATCGCTTATTTCAAAGAATATGCATCTATCCAAAGTAATAAATTTTTACTAGAAGACAAGTTTGTGGACGTGAGCATATTGGACGGATTGGTTTATTCTTTTCTGTCACAAAATGAAGAATTGACTACTAGAATAAAGAAAAATAAATCAGAACAGTATGTGCAGACGGAGTTTGTAAGATCTATGTTCAAAGATTTAGTAAAACTGAAAGAATATTCGATTTATATCAAATCAAAATCAATTGAGGACGAGTCCATTCTGTTTCAAGCATTTTGCAAGCGTATACTTTTCAAGAATGAAGAATTAATAAATTATTTGGAATCTTATTTTGCCAATACAGAAGAGGATTCAGATTTGGTGCATTTTACCCTTCGCCGTAGTCTGCGAAATCTCTCTGAAAAGGGAAGTCTTCAGCTCTCCTTAGGTTATGATGAAATGAAAAATCTTGCAGGTTTTGCTACGAACTTGATAGAAAAAACATTGGAAAGTGACAAGGAGTTTATGTCGATCATTGAGCCAAAATTGAAAGGCTGGGATGCCGATAGGATTCCTATTTTGGATATGATGATTATCAAAATGGCGATGGCAGAAATGCTTTATTTTGAATCCATCCCGCTCAAAGTCACAGTAAATGAATACATCGATCTATCAAAACTATTCTGCTCTGTCAAAAGTAAAGATTTTGTGAATGGCATTATGGATCGAATCATGAAGGAATTGCAAGCAGAGGGTCGAATTCACAAAAAGGGCAGAGGACTGGATTAACGACAGTATTTCTTACGAAGAGTACCGGCTTTTTTATGGCGCGATAGATATGCTAAGTACAAATATTCACAAGCGCCTTCCATATTGTCAAGTAATAAATAAGAATGTCCAATCTTATAATTGATTTCAGGCATAATCAAGCTATCATTGAGATAGCCAAAGTATTGAATAGCTTCGCCAAATTTCAATGAATAATAATAGGAATTGGCAAGATTATAGAGAATAAATGGTCTCGTTGATTGCTTCTCAAATAGTCTTGTATGTTCTTTGATAGATTCTTCATATTGTCCAGCTTCCAACATCAATGCCGCATTTACAAATCGAGCCGTTTCATTTTCGGGATTGTAATATAATGCCTCATCCGCCAGGATCCCAGCTTTTAAATAATTTTTAGACCAGAAATATATCAGAGATCGAATAGCCAAAAGATTATCATCCATGGCGTTTGATTCAGATTTCAACTTTATTAAACTGCAAACTTGATTGATAAATTTATAATCTATGGATTCAAATTTTCTCTTCTTTCTATTTGGTATGTATAGGATCTCTTGTTGTAGGGAATCGATGAGATCTTTACTTGAATTTATGGTATCCGATGACCTTGTTAAAAATTGATAAAATAATGAGGTAATGATGCTTTTATCCGTTTCAGGATATCGAAGTGTATCGGTTATGATTTTTGGATTCTTAATTTCTTCAATATATTTTTTTACTTTAATGGTTAGTAAATCATTGAATTTCTTAATAATGCTATACTCCAAACTATCTTTTATGTTAACCGTGTCCAAATCTATTTTGTCTGAATTTAGAAAAATGATTTGTTCGCTGATCTGAGCTTTCACATTTTGAGATGCGATAACCTGAATTTCTGATCCAATAGGCAAGACCTCACCACGCTTGATATACTTGTTTCTATGTAGAATATCATAAACAGTCGTATTATATTTCTCCGCTATGGAGTAGAGTGATTCGTTTTGACCTACAATGTGTTTTACCTGTTTGATATTTCTATCCTTTTTGCGATTGAGCTCGAAATAGGTCTTGGGAATAATTAGCTTTTGATATGGGTAGATTTTCTGACCTATAGAGTCCAATTCATTGACTTTTGCTATCAATTTCGGACTTGTCTTATATTTGCGTGCAACGGAATAAATCGTCTCTCCTTTTAGAAAAACATGAACGTCCGTTTGCGCAAAAATGCTATCTCCTATCGCTATGAAAAATAGAAAAATGCTAAGTGAAAATGATATCTTCGACGACATCTTGATTTGTAAACGTATTGATTTTATCAATGAGAAGTTTTTTTTCCAAGAACAACAATTCTCGCAAAGATGAGTTGTTTATTTTTAGAAAAACCTTTGGCAACCGAACTGAAATATTCTCAGTATGGTCATAGATCGTTTTACCAGCTATTTTTTGCCAATTTTCAGTTATTTGAAAACCAATAGTGCGATCGATGTAGTTATTATCTTTCAACCAAGACTGAAAGGCATCAGAAACTTTGATTGTTTTTTTATTATTTTCTATCATCAAGACAACTTGCTCAGTTATTCATCTTTTGGTTTCATCATATTGTAAAAACCTGCGTTGTTCTTTTCAGGATCACGACCTTGTACTTTTTTCAAGCTGTAGGTCAATGTGAAAAGACCATAACGCTGAAGGGCATTGGTTCTATTATCCGTAATATTCATGTTATTTACATTACGGCTTATATTTTGATTCTGTCCTAGGATGTCAAATACCGTCAACTTAGCTTCTAGGTTTCTGTTTTTCAATAGTTTGTATGCAATACTTGATCCAAGTAAGAATATATGTTGATTCAAACTAGGGTCTATCTGACTATTGAAATTATAGGTAAAATCTGTCGACAAAACAATGTTTTTTGCAATTGTAAATTTAGCATTGGCGGCAGCTGTATGGATCCAATAATTATTGTCAGCAACATTTGGTAGATCAAATGTGTTGTTGAAGTATTTTGGATTATAACTCAAGGAATAATCAATATTTTCCATAGTACTGCTCGCAAGCATGGTACCGATCGAGTACATATACGTTTTGGTCATAGCCTCTGTGAAGTTAACTATAGACGGATTCTGGTTGTAAGAAAAGTTTCCATTTATAGTAAAGTTTGATTTGAGGGGCTTTATAGGCATTGTGTAGTTGCCAAATAGGAAACTAGAAAATGCATTATCCATATTCACGTTTTTTGAATATTGAACTCCTCGTCTTAGCTGCACTCCGTCGATAGCGGTATCATTGATGGCAGAGTATGTAAAGTTCGCAATTCTATTGTTGGTGTAGCTTATGTTCGAAACGACTATAAAAAACGTTCCTTTCACAATATTTGGCTTCATATAATGGAAAAACAAATTGTGGTTGTACTCATTGACTAGATTTTCATTTCCTCTATAAATCATATTTGGATTTGAAAGATCTACCACTGGCTGAATATTGGAAACACTTGGGACATTCATCGTTGTGTTGTATGACAATTTAAGTTTTGTCATTTTTTGAGGACTAAATTGCACATTGAAGTATGGTAGGACCCCAAAGAAATCTCTTTTCAACTCACTGCCTGTCGGATACGTCTGTCTGCCATCAAAGCTTATGTTTTGAACACTAGATCCAAACATCAATCTCAATTTGGAGAATTGTAAACGATAGCTAATTCCTCCGACATTGTAGAAGATATTATTGGTGAAGTGATTGGTCAGACTATCTGCCAAAATTCGTTCTGGATTCGTAGAGTTAAATGTACTAACATCTCTTACATTTCTTCTGTTGGAAATGGAAGGACTATAGTTCAAAAGCCATTGGCCGTATTTTCCTGAAGGCTCAGTGTATGATATAATGTTTGTGATGGTAGAAGACCATTGCTTTGTATTATAATCTAAGCCAAAATTTTGGCTAAAGCCACTACGCACATTTGAAATGTCCTGAACGGAAAGTCCTTTTTGATCATTGAGGTCTAGAATGGAGTTAAGAGATAAGGTTCTTCCTTTTTTTTCAAATTTATACTTATATAAAAAATTCGAGTTATAACTAAGAGTTTTGGAACTTGAATTGATCAAGTTGTTGTTTTCAAACGCATTGACACCTTCTTTGAAAAAATTGATTGTACTACTATTTTGTTGGCTATTGCTTTCATTGAGATTTAGCCTATTTGACCAAACATAAGAGTTTTTAGCATCTAAATTTCCTTCTATTCTTGCATTGAACCTATGTGCAAATCCTGTGGATGTATTTCTATTATCAATATTTGAGCTGAGTGTATTGAATGTATCTATGAGGTTCCTTCCTCTACTTTCGGATATTGTAAGATTGTCTGTTCTATTGCCAAAATAGCTTGTAGATATTTTGACATTCTTGTTTTTCCCCATCACATCATTATAGTTAACTCCAAGTGATGCCGCTTCGTTGACTCCATTTTGGTTTGAAACTGTAAAATTGGACATTGGTCCACCAAAACCGCCACCTCTTCCGCTTCCAGCTACGGACATACCAAAACTCATGCCTCTCATCATTTGCGCTCCGCCGGCACCACCCATACCTGAGGAACCTGTTGCAGCACCCACGAGCTCTGACGTAGAGAAGTTCAAATTATTGATATTATTGATCATGCCTAACACCGAAATGCGTTTCGATCCTTCATACGTATTGATGTTGCCTCCACCTTGGTATCTAGAATTGGTGCCATATCCTCCATAGACTTTACCAAAATAACCTTTGCTTTTACCCATTTTTGTTTTGAGATTCATCGTCTTGATGGTGTTCCCATCATTAAATCCAGTAAAGGAGCTTCGATCGTTGAGTGCATCGATGACTTCTACCTTGTCTATCGTTTCTGCTGGAAGATTTTTGAGGGCTATGTTTGCATCTTCTCCAAAAAATTCCTGGCCATCGACCAATACTTTTTGAACGGTTTCACCGTTCGACTTAATTCCAGAAGCATCTCTTGTGATACCTGGCATTTTGGCTACAAGGTCCTCTGCGTTGGCATCTTTGTTAACCTTGAACGCCTTGGCATCATATTCTATCGTGTCTTCACCTTTGATCAATGCTCTAGCTCTCGTTCCTGAAACATTGACCTCCTTTAGCATTTTTTGATTTCTTTCCAGATCTACTTTAAATTTTTGTGACTTTCGATTCGGATTCACTTTCGCAGTATATTCCTCATAACCTACCATTTTCACTAATAATTTATAACTCAAAGTTGGATCTAATGTTGCATCCAATTTGAAATCTCCTTTTTCATCAGATTTGGAATTGGCAACTGGGGAAGATTCATTTGCTTTCATAATGAGGACCATAGCGCCTGAAACGGGTTCCAATGTCGAACCATCTGAGATGCTTCCTATGATTTGAGCTTGACCTAAAAATGATGAAAGTGAAAAAAGAATAAATAATAGAATGTAACGCATAGCAGTTTTTTTATAGGGTGCAAAGCTAATGAAAATGAACCCGTTCACTAAGAAAACAAATATGTATTCGTAGTTCATATATCTATTTTAATCGAAAGGATTCACCGTCGAATTTTTCAACTAGATCTAGTTCTATCAATCGATCCAAAACACGCCTAATATAAACCTCTTTGAATTTTTCATTTATTATTATCAAATTTTGGATGTTGAGGCTGGGGGTTTCTTTCAAGGCTTTTAAAATAGCAATTCTAATTTCCAAAAAATCTCTCTCTGATATGGCAGTTTTGGCATTGGATGCCAGGCATTTATCACAAACGCCGCATGCCTCTTGAACATCTTCTCCAAAGTACTTCAATAAAAATGATTGTCTGCAATCTAGATCTGACTTGGTGTAATCTAGGATGGCGTTCCATTGCTCGGTTTTGGTTTTTTTACGGAGGTTGTATTGTTGATTGTCAAAGGGCATATTCGCCTGTGGTAGCTTATCTATTTGAAACTGAATGGTTGGCTTATTGGTTGCCTCTTGATAGAAAATGACTTCCCATTTCTGGAGGTTTCGGAGCATTGTTCTTAGTTCGAATAGGTTGTAATGGTAGTTTTTTGCCAATTTGCCTAAG
>CANHJR010000063.1 GCA_947461165.1 Saprospirales bacterium
AAGAATAAGGTTCGGAACACCTTCAAAGGAGTAGCGATATACATCGTCGTGCGCAATGGACTTCGAATTGCCATCGATTTTGGCACCAATTCTCCGAAAACGATATGCAACATCGTTATAATAAAAAAGCCTAATGGCATTGCAATTTTCTCAGCCAAAGCTGCACCTGATTCGGTGGTCATATAGGTAAAATTGGCGAAAAAATTCTTCAACAAATGTTCCATTGTGTTTTCTCCAACCCATCCAAGAGCTAAAGATGCCAGCGTGATCCCGAGCTGGGTAGCAGCGAGATACCCATCTAGATTTTGAATAATAGAAAGTGAAATTTTTGAAACAACACTTGTGGCTCGAGTTTCAAGTTGTGAGGAACGAACCTTGACGATGGCGAACTCTGCCGCTACAAAAAATCCATTGAGAAGGACTAGAAAAAAGGTAAGAAAAATGTCAAAATTACTCGTGGGATCTGGATCCATAGTTGGGTCTGAAATGATTGAAATTCATAACAAATGTACAAATTTTTTTTTATTCAAATGAATTTCAGCCTTTTTTACTTGAAAGAAACGCTATCAAAAGTACAATGGATCCAAATTGCTTGAATTGATTGATTATTTGATGTCCTCTATTCAATAACCTCTCCATATACCTTGATAATGGAGATCGGATTGACTTGATCAGAAGACCAAACCGTCACATTCTTTGCAAACACACCAACTTTTGAAGTGTTATACTTTATCCGCATTTCACCCGTCCTCCCTGGTTCAAGTGGTTCTAATGGACATTCTGGAACCGTGCATCCACAAGTTGCGGAGCATTTATTGATATACAATGCTGTTTTTCCGATATTCGTTATTGTCAGCTTTCGACTTCCATCAGAGTCCTTTTTGACAATTCCGTAGTTGATCTCAGTTGCACTAAACTGTATGGTGCCATAATCAAATGGATTTTTGTTCTGGGCCTGAGCAGAAAAGATAATGAGTGATACAAAAATTGTAAGCCAAGGCTTCATTGTCGATTGTTTACAATAAGATACCTACTCTCAATATATCGTTTAAAGCTGATAAGCTAAAAATAAATAAAAAGCCTAGGCCAGAACTTCTTTCACGGCTTGAGCGGCTTCTTTGAGAAGAATGGCAGACTTCACTTTCAATCCACTTTCGTCAATAAGTTTTTTGCCTTCTTCAGCATTTGTGCCTTGCAGTCTGACAATGATTGGAACTGGAATGTCGCCAATAGATTTATAGGCATCCACCACTCCTTGAGCAACACGGTCACATCTCACGATACCACCAAAAATATTGATCAAAATGGCCTTCACATTCGAATCTTTCAAGATAATTCTCATGGCTTTTTCAACACGCTCTGCATTGGCGGTTCCGCCGACATCTAAAAAGTTCGCTGGCTCACCGCCACTGAGTTTAATAATATCCATTGTAGCCATTGCCAAGCCTGCGCCATTGACCATACAACCAACATTACCATCCAGATTTACATAATTTAGATCATTCGCCATTGCTTCGACTTCTGTAGGATCAAGTTCGCGCTTGTCCTCCATCGCTGCCAACTCAGGCTGACGATATAGTGCATTTTCATCAATAGAGATTTTTCCATCTACCGCTATAATCTTGTCATCAGAGGTCTTAAGACAAGGGTTTATTTCAACCATGGAAGCATCAGAGCCAATATATGCATTGTAAATCTGCGCGACAAACTTGACCATATTCTTGTATGCTTCTCCTTCAAGTCCTAGATTGAATGCGATTTGTCTACATTGATACGCTTGAATACCTATACATGGGTCAATATACTCCTTGTGAACTTTTTCTGGATGTGTTTCTGCCACCTCCTCGATTTCCATTCCACCCTCTGTAGAATAAATAATAACATTTTTCTTTGATCCACGATCTAGCAGAATAGAAATATAAAATTCCTTGATCTTATCCTGGTCGCCATAATAAACGTCCTGGGCTACTAATATACGGTTTACAACCTTGCCTTGTGCGCCAGTTTGAGGCGTGACCAGGGTCATTCCAAGAATGGCTGTTGCTTTTTCTTTCAGTTCTTCAATATTTTTTGCCAATTTGACGCCACCAGCTTTTCCTCTTCCTCCAGCGTGAACTTGCGCTTTTACCACATACCATTTTGTTCCAGTTTGAGCGGTAAGTGCCTCACCAGCCTTGATTGCGTCTTCAACGGATTCTGCTGCAATTCCCTCTTGAATGGTTGCTCCATATTTCTTTAATAATTCCTTGGCCTGATGTTCGTGAAGATTCATAAAATATAATTGGTGATATTTGGTTTAAATTTAAAAACTTTGCGAAGTTAAATCATTTCTAAGAAACATTTCCAATTTTTGTCTAGTCACACTCCAATCATTGTCGCCACAGACCTTCTCAAATCATACCAAAGTCTCACCGTTTTGGATGTACCCTTCCTCGAAATAGAATCAGGAGTCATCACATCAATTGTAGGGCCTTCTGGCGCTGGAAAGAGTACGTTGCTGCATATTTTAGGCACTCTGCTGAAGCCTAGCTCTGGAACCATAGCGATCTCAGGATCCGATGTCACAGAGCTAAACGATGTTCAAATAAGTTCATTTAGAAATCAAAATCTAGGCTTTGTCTTTCAATCACATAATTTATTGCCAGAGTTTTCTGCATTGGAGAATGTTTCATTGCCGGCGATGATAGCAGGGGAAGAAAAAAAGCGTTATGAAGAGCGTGCAAAAGAGTTGTTGGATTTTATAGGCCTTGGCAGTCGGCATTATCACAAGCCTTCGCAGCTCAGTGGAGGCGAACAGCAAAGAGTAGCAATAGCTCGTGCTTTGATCAATTCACCAAAATTGGTTTTGGCCGATGAGCCTACTGGTAATTTGGACACCAAAAATGCAATGGATATTCATGATTTATTCCTAAAACTTCGCAATGAAAAAGGGTATACGTTCCTTATGGTGACTCACAATCCAGAATTAGCAAAAAAAAGCGATCGCACTGTGGAAATGTGTGATGGAAAAATCATTTCTTAATCTAACTTTGAATGAAACATTTAAGTCTTTTTATCTTTATAATTGTAAGTATATTTTTGAATGCTCAACCAAAACCCGTTAAACCTGGTCTAGAAAACGATCCTGAAGCGGAGAAATATCTAAAGATGATAAAGGAGAAATTTGACAAGATGACTGTTTATAAATTGAGCTATAGGGTCGTTTCCACCGATGTCAATAGTAAAACAAGCTCACAAACAGGATCTTATATTGGCGCTAAAGAGAAGTATATTATTGAAATAGATAAGCTAAAGATAGTAAACAACGGAAAAACGCAATGGAATATAGATGAATCTTCAAAAGAAATCCAGATTCAAAACATTTCTTCAAAATCAAAAAAATCCGAAACGCCAATGTCGGTTATCAAAAACTACAAATTGTTATTCAAATATAGGGTTAAGGAATCTATCACAAACAATGTCATTGTTCTAGAACTCGTGCCTTTGAATAAGAATAATGCGATTTTTAAAATCGATTTGGCGATTCAGGTTGCATCTCAACAACTCGTATTTGCCAAATTTTATGACCGCGGCGGCTCAAGAATTCAATACAATATTCTCTCAACTGTAAACAACCCAGCACTTGCGGCAAATGTATTTGGGATTGAAACAAAATCTTACAAAGGTTGGGAAATTTTGGATATGAGATGACCGTTTTTTTCAAATTAATATTCTAAGTCCAGAGGCAATCTATAGTCCTAGCACTCTATAAAATGCATTGACAAAAAGCATCCCGTTGTTTTTGTGAGGTGGAATGTACATTTTGAAGTCCTTGTTGCTGCCGAGTCTCGCTTCATGACTACTCCAAAAAGCGGGCCAATCTATGTTTTTGTTTGTTCTAAACGTTTCATGAATACTCTTCAATACAGGATCGTTAATGCCCATGGTACCGACTTGCTTCGTAGAAAGAATCTGTGCATTTGGTGATCGAACGAGAAGCTCAGAAATCTTGTAATATCCGCCACAACTTCCCATAAATATAAGCTTAGGACTACCAATCATTTGATCAATAGTCTTCTGACTATGATAGCTATGTCCTCGATGAACAATGATTGTTGGTTCCAGTGAATTGGCCAATAGGTACTCTCGAATTGCTGCTTGGCCAGCTTGTTCGAATTGCGGTTTATTGGCAAGAATATCATAATCGTTGCCTTCCAGACTAGAAATATAATAGTAACTACCAAGATCCTGAATAAACCACTTCGGCATGGATCGAAACGTATTGATATAACTATTAAAAGAGGCTACACCATCTCCATCGTTGTAGAAATATGAAACCTCTATGATCCTGTTTTGACGATTTTTCATATCATCAACATTGATATAACTTAGCGTATATTTATTATACTTTACTTCCATAGCGGTAAACCATTCATTGTGTTGTATCGCTCTGTGTCCGACATTGCTTCCAAGAAGGCTGTAAATAGCCATCGCCAGTTGATCTTTATTGGTTTCTGCTACCAGAAATTCTTTATAAATATTGTCTTGTAATTGAGATTGTACTTCTTGGTTTTGGCAATTATTCACAAACTCACAGATCATAGATGCTTGTTCCACGGCTTTTATATCAGAAAAATCTAGATGTACAAACTTTGCCAAGAACTTTACTCGCTGGTCTTCTGTGGTATTCTTGTACCACATTTCTTGAAATTTATTGAAGTTCGCCAATAAAACACAAAACTCACGATACTTCGTATGGTTGACTGTCGGCAAAAACTCCAACAAGCTGCTATTGCCAAGAGAGGCTTGGAAGAACTTATAAAAGTAGTCGAATGCAAACTGAAAAATTTCTTCCTTTCCTAGAACCATCATGGAATAAAGCTCTTGCGAATTGAAATCTCGAATAGCTTGCAAATGTGGATGATTTGCAGAAGGATGGTCGTTGATGTTTCTTATGTATTTGAGCGAAACCTGATTTTGTTCATCTTCCACAGATTGGATGCCAGCTGCGCTGTGCTGCGTGGAAATATGAAGCAACGCCTTGAGATACCCCAACTCATTGTTTCCTACTTCATTTGCTTGTTGTACTGTGTATTTATTTGTTTTAATATTATGAATCAGAGAATATGCCTTAGATCCAAACTTATATTTATCGAAAATATCCTCAATTATCTTGGCATAAGGATCATTAGACTCTCTGACCGTCTTTGAAATTACATTGTCTGTAGCCAAGTACTTTTTGATCGTGTTTGGCGCGTAATAACACAATTTATTCACTAGAGATTTCCAGTCGGTTACATTTTTTAATCGATCTTTATTATTGGCAATGATTTGTGGATGATATCTAGCAAGATAATCTATAAATCGACTTCCAATTGGGCTTTTCAAAATGGAAAGAATATTGCTATCCACTTTATTCAAATTTCGAGTCCAACTGAGAAGAGATAATTGTGTTTTGTTTAATTGAAAGGCTGTCGCTATAGCCTGACCTTGTTTGGCTTGATACTCTTTCTTCTCTTTCTCATAATTATAAATATTGCCAAACCAATCCATTCTCATTGGTTCAAGTTTTTCCGGCTCGCCGATTATTTCATTTGTCAAAAGCGTTGCCGCGGCATCCGGCTCCATAATTTCGGAAAGGCTCTTTACAAAATCTCCTTTATGCATTTTTCTCAAAAAGGTATTCAACTTCAAGACCGGTAGTTGTTCTAGCGTATTGTTTTTTATAAGGTCTCTATCGGACCGTTTCATATATTTTATGATTGTCTCATAGTCTCCATATTCAAGCTGATTCTGACACATCACGAGCATAGTAAATAATTCGTTATTGGGCCAGGTATAGAATATATTATCACCTGATTCCATATATTCGTTGAATAACCATCGCGCATGTGCCGTCAAACAATTCATGGCTGAAACAGAGCCAAACGCTTCGTAATTCAGAGCACTACCGAGAAGTTTTTGGGTGAGAAAATCTTTGTTTGACAGAAAGTCTACCTCGTGTGTATCATTAAATGAATTTCTGATAACATCATCTAAAATGTTCAATAAAAAAGTATTATTTCCTAATCGCTTTTTGAGCTCCAAAACTTTCTTGACCACAGGATTGGTAGTAGCGTTTAATATATCAGCGATATATGGATTTTTGTCCATATTCTGCACAGTCTGCACAGGATCATATACTGCAAGATGAACCAAAACCGCGGAGAAATGAGGAAATGTCGCTAATTCTTCAATATTGCCATAAAACAATACCGGAAATTGCAATCCAATATAAATTAACGCGGTCTTAGCCTCTTCAATATCACTGAGGTAGGGAATAACTCGCAGGGTTTCATTGTAGTTTTGAATGAGATAACTATAGAGTTTGCCTTTTTGTTTGTAATAAAAAACAGATGGAAGCAACCTTGCAGCTCGTCGATAATCTCTTTCATCAATTCGTTTTGATGCATAGAGACTGGTATTGATATCGCGAACAAATAATTGTAAAATTCGATAATATTCCAGCTTTTCAGACTCTGTATACGTTTCATCCACCTTTAGGGAAATAAGTATATCTTGAATGTCATTGAACAAACCTGTGTCTCTAGAGCCGTATTTTATTTTGGCGCGAATAAACTCATTGTCAATACTATTTGTCAATTCAGCCTCCTCTTCCGCAAAGCCCTCTCCATATGCTGATCCCGATATGAGCATGCATAGGTAAAAAAAGAAACGTCTAATTTTTGGGTACATTTGAAATCAATCTTCAAAGAAAAATAAAAACATCCAAATTGAAGGATTGAATATACACTTTTTTTAATTGTTTGTCTAGTTTCTAACGAAAATTAGTATTTTCGTTCGATTAGAACCCAATATAATTGATTATTCAAGACAAATTCTTCAAAAAGTTCAGATCAAACAAACTAGCAAGCCTAGGCTTAATGGTTCTTATGCTTATCGTTTTTTTTGCTGTTTTCGGTTATGGAATAGTTCCAGACCATTCTCGAACTGTCAATGAGCAGAATTTATCGCTTAAATATCTTAAACCAATAACAACTGTTTATTTTATCCAAAACGATCCGAACCTTGAGCGGAGATCCATTTCAGATTTCTTTTTTGGCTCTAAGGAATTTGATTCGAAACAACCAATTGAGAGTGTATTTACTCTAAAGGACTCTTTTTATTACAAAGAATATAAGTCCTCTTACTGGCAATCCAAACCAATAAGTCAAAAATT
>CANHJR010000064.1 GCA_947461165.1 Saprospirales bacterium
TATGAACTTTGTCTTGACTAGGAAGCGGTGCTCTACTATTGATCATATTGCCACTACCGTCGATCAATATCGCTCTTGGATGCGATTGAATTCCATATTTCACTGCAAAATCTGAATTGAACCCACCGGGATGGCTTATCCCATGAATGTCTGGAGAAAGTTTTATGGAGCGTATGTATCTCAGCCATTTTTCATAGTCTTCATCGATAGATAGGGATATAAACTGAAGCTTATCCTGATTTTGATATTGTATAGAGAGATCTACAAAGTCTTGAAGATAGCCTGCATCTGATTGATATACATAAAGATAAACCGATTTTCCAATGGTTGAGTTGATATGTCGAATATTGCCTGATTCATCTTCAAAACTAAACTGGGGAGCCATTCTTGTTTTCTCATATTGTGCTAGGTTTGAGAGCCTCGATAGGATCGCCTCCTTTCTTCGCTTGTCGGACAATCTTTCAACAAAGTTATTGATCTCCGTATTTAGATCCGTTGATCTCCCATAATTCAAGATCCAATCGCCGATTAAATTTTCAACAATATTCTCTTTTAAGCTTTGATTGGAAAGTAGATTTGCCTCTACCAAATAGGACTTATAAAGCTCAAGATCATCGATTGTTTTGTCCATTATTTTTAATCCCAGTACCTTCTTTACCTTCACTTTGATCATATTTGAGACATTTTCATAATACAATGAAGCGTTCTCATACCCAGTCAATCCTTCAAGTTTATTATAAATAGACAATGCGTGTTCATCATAGAACAGAAATGAATCTACACTCAATTCAGCCAATCTTGGATAGAGGGACTTGTACAGTAGTCCTTGCATTTCCAAGTTATTTCTCACATACAAATTCTCAAATCCCTTGGACCACAATTGCTCTATTGCTTTGTTATTCATGGAAGAACTTTCAATAACTACAATACTGTCAATGTATCTGTAAAAAAATGAAATATCCCCCTTCTTAGACAAATCCTTCATCGTCAATTTATACTCACGTTTGGCAATACTAGGAAGATCCGTTTGATTTAGACTGGTGTTCTCATTAGCCAATAGGCCATCAAAATCAAAATAATTGGACTCCTTTGTTGCATTGATTGAAACCTGAACCATCTGATTCGGCTCAATATATATAGACAATATTCTATCTCGATAATACAATTTGTAAAAACTCGGACCTTCAATTTGTATAGGAAACTCAAAAGATCCTCTCTTCGAACTAATCTCGGTTTTCTCGTCTATAAGCTTAGAGCTACAGGATGGTGAGAGGATTATAGAAGCAAAATCATCATCGACAATGTTGCCAAAAATTTTTGCGTTTTGAGCATAAAGAGATCCTGTTTCAGCAATTACAAAGAAAAAAACAACAAAATAGTATTTCAAGGACATACTATTATTAACTTATTAAAACGAGAAATAGTATACTCTAAATAACACCTAAGTTCTTTCCAACACTGTGGTAGGTTTCAAGAATAATATCTAAATGATGTTTCTCGTGAGATGCCATGAAGCTATTTCTCATCATAGATAGCCCTGGAGGGGCGGCAGGAGGTATAAATACATTTACAAATACACCTGCTTCAAATAGTCCTTTCCATAGCTCAAATCCCTTATTATCACTACCAATTATAATAGAAACAATCGCCGTGCGTGAAGGAATAACATTATAGCCCATATTTATTAGCCCTTGTCTAACATAATCTGCGTTATCATTTAATTTCTTGACCAGTTCAGGCTGCTCTATCAATATATCCAAGGCAGCAAGCGCACTCGCGACAGAGGAAGGAGTAGGACTTGCACTAAAGATGAGTGCTGGAGAATGATGTTTCAAATAATTGATTACACGTTCTTCTCCTGCCACAAAACCACCCAAAGACGCTAGTGTTTTGCTGAAGGTACAAACAATAAGATCTACTTCATTGTCTAGTCCGAACTCACTTGCAGATCCTCGTCCACCTTTACCAATAACTCCGAATGCGTGTGCATCGTCAACAAGCGTTTGTGCTCCATATTTTTTTGCCAATTCCGTGATTCTTGGCAAATTAGGAATACCTCCGAAAGTAGAGAAAACGCCATCCGTTACGATTAACTTAGCACCTGGCGAATCTTTCTTCTGTTCAAGCCTCTTTTCCAAGTCTTCCATATCATTGTGGTGATATCTTACGACTTCTGTTCCATATGTTCCCTTAGCCAATCGATTCGCACATTGTAGAGAGGCATGGTTGTCTTTATCGCTAAAAATGATATCTTGTCGACCAACCAGTGGCTCTACCACGCCTTGTCCTGCCTGGTATCCTGTACTAAATAGTAAGGCAGCCTCTTTGCCCACAAACTTGGCCAATTTGGCTTCCAACTCATTATGAAGATCTATCGTTCCAGTCAAGTATCGACTTCCTGAACAGCTAGATCCATATTTTGATAAGGCCGCAAGAGCTGCCTCTTTTACTTTTGGGTGTGACGTTAGACCGAGGTAATTGTTGGATCCAGCCATGATTACCTTCTTGCCATTCATATGTACCTCTGGCCCTTCACTATCTTCAATTGGATTGAAATATGGGTAAATTCCGGCCTTCTTTATTTCATCGGCTCTTGTGAAATTGTAGCACTTTTCAAATAGTTTCTTCATTTCTATTGTTTTATCCTGGTTCATACGGTTTGTATTTATTCGGATTTGTTCGATTTGGTTTTCAAAACACACAAAGATAATAAATTGTTTTTATAAGACAAATAAATGCCTAATCCAAACAAAAAAGCACCTCCTAAGAAGTGCTTCTGGTTGTATATCAAAACTTAGATACTATTCCCGCACCAGCTTCTCTTGTCTATTGTAGGATGGTGTTTCTAGTTCGAGAATATAGACTCCCTTCGACAATAAAAGATCTTCTAAAACAATCTCATTATTTCCAGGTGTTAAAAGAGGTGATGCGCTAAATTGTTTCCTTCCAGCAATGTCGTAAATATTTATGACACCTTGCTCACGAACAGCCGAATTTATGGTCAAATTTATCCTATTGGTAAACGGATTTGGATAAATTTTCCATTCATTAAGAGCCAAAACATTTCCAACAGATGATCTTGGATTACATTTCGATGGATCTCGTACAACCTCAACAGGAACAACTACACTGTCTTTGCAGCCGTTTATCGGATCTGTGTAGACGTACCGTACACTATAATTGCCAGCGACGAGACTATCGACATTCCAAACAAAGCCGTTTACTTTCGGTCCAAAGTACGTTCCACCCACTGGGGTAATCACCAAGGTAGAAGGAATATTTGGACAGAGATATTTCGGCAAAGGCGACTTCACGGTGAAGTTTGTTTTTGGAATAACATAAACTGTTGCCATTGTGCTATCTCTACAACCTTCGTCATTGATCGCCACAACTTTTAGTGTTGTAGTAGAAGAAAAGGTATAGGATTCTTTAGAAGTTGTATTGCTAGAATTCTCCCATTCATACTTCGATCCTCCAAATGCTTCTAAACTTGCTGTCTCTCCTGGGCATACAGTCGCATCGCGAACCTGTAGCAGAGGCCTTTTAGCGACCGTTATTGGAACATTCACGGTTATTTGACATGAATCTGGGCTTGTGACAAGCACCTTGTATCCAGTTGTTCCGTCCAGTACTATTTTAGCAAAGCTATCTGTAGTTATGCCATTAATGCCCCAATCATAACCAATACCTCCTGACAAAGTCATCAATATAGAGTCTCCATAGCATCCACGTACTGGTTGAGGATTGACTCTAAATGGAGGTTTTACAGCCATTCGGAAGAGTGCAGTATCTCGACAACCATTTGCATCTGTCCCTACGACTTTCCAATCGAGAGACTGTGCTGGAGTGACCTTGAGAATAGAGTCCGTAGATCCAGTACTCCATTGATATGTTTTAGCTCCTGTAGCAAAAATAAAGGCGGAATCCCCTCCACATATGAAATCCTTGTATTTGTTTGAGAAAACGCCTACAAATGTTTTTGGATTGACAATTGTCGTTATCGATTTCTCAGTGGAACAACCAAATGAGTCTGTGCTTATAACGCTATACAATGCCGTTTTGGTTGGAGCGAAATAAATGTTGGAATCTGAACCGAATCCGTTTTTCCATTTATAACTTGGTCCACCTCGAACCTCGAGCGTATCGAAAAAACCTGGACATATTGGTTTGTTTTGACGACTTCTTAGGGTAATTACTGGATTTGGTCGAGCTAGAAGTGTCAAAGTATCTCTATCTGTGCAACCCCTGTAGGTCCATTTGGTAATAAAAGGCTGAAGACCAGCTACCGAAGGTACAGGCCGAATGATAGGAGTTGTTTCGGTTCGTCCTATCCAGTTGAAAAAATACTCAGGAGATCCAGCGACCCCGACGGCCGCCTCTTGTCCTACACAAACCGTGTCGTTTACTTTCGTGAAGCCTGTTGGAAATTGAGCTGTGATTTTGACTGAGTCTTTTGCAGTGCATCCAAAAATGTCTTTTACGATCGCGGTATAATATCGAGTCACATCGCCCCCAACCATTATAGTATCACTAAATTTTGTTCCTGACGTATCGTTCCAGGCGATATCTGTTGCAGAAGTTGTTGCTTTAATTCTGACCTTTTGCCAATTGCACAAAACAGTGTCTCTGGACATGGTCACCGTTGGATTCGGTCGCGGAACGATGGTTATGGATGTATCAACCCGACACTTGGATGCTGGTCTATTAAAAAATACGGAAGACCCCCGTTCTATCGATACTCCGACGGTTCTAGCTCCTGAAACATTATAAAAAGTTGTATCTGTTATCGCTTCATTGTCCCAACGTTTGAAGCAAGGCTTTGAAAAACTATCTAGATAGACCTTAGTCGGAGAACCAATACAAGCGGTATCAAATGCCAACCGGAATGTTGGTCGCTTGTATATCTGAATAATTTTTCTCAACGTATCATTTCCACGAATGGTATCCAAATTGGACTTAAAACAAAACATGGCTTCAACAACCTCATCTTTTGGGAAATTAGTTGGCGCAAAAATAATAACGGGTGTGTCACCCTGCTTGATATCTCCTCCGTATATGGAAGAGTCAATTATCAAGGTTGTACTTCCAGGTTCAATTCCACGTATTCTCAAATATCCAATTCCTCCAGGAATCAATTGATTGCCAACGTTTCGCACTTGAAACATCATGGTTCGGGGATCTTCTGCGCAAAACCGGAGACTGTCTGGTGCTACTATTTTTCCTGCAGTTAGATCATATACTCTTTGACCCAAGAAAACCTTGTAGTCTTCGGTCTCTCCCCATTGATAAGTTGAATTAGGTGGAGGTGCAGCAACCCCTTCAATGCAAACAAAACGCATCAACGTCTCACCCACGGAGAATGTTGGAGGCAGTGTAAAGGTTCCTGTAAAGTTGGCTGTTCCATTGGTACAGCCTGCAGGAGCAGTGGTCGTCACTGTAGATCCTCCTACTTTTTCTTGAGGAAGATCCCAGGCTCCGTTTCGGTTCAAATCGATAAATACAGAGTATCCAAAATTCCAAGCAAAGGTATTTGAAGCATCATAAGCTATTTTGACAGACCAAGGAATAGGTGAGCCCGGCGACAACACGGGTAATGGCAATGGTGTCGTACCGTTGGTATAATTGGAATATTGTGAAATGACAGATGCGGGAAGGCCATTGCCCGCCGGCCAATTGGCTGGTGCAGCCCCCACGCATCCAGAATTGTTTGTCAAGGTCCCTACAGAGATTTCGTGAATTTCTTCATCCACAGTGGATACTGCATTTGAAGCACCATAGGTGTTCGGATTTGGAATTTGTCCAAATATGTTGCCGAGAAAAAAGCAACTAAAAATGATAATAATGTATCTTGTCTTTTTCATAAATTGATAAGATAGTTTTTGTTTTCGGAGGTAAAGATACGGATTTTTATCGATTTTACCAAAAAAATACTGACTATCAGCCTAGAAGATCGAGATTACCAGCTGCCACCGCTGCCGCCGCCACCGAAGCTGCCGCCTCCAAAACTACCACCAGAAAAGCCGCCGCCGCTGCTACCGCCTCCGAAACTACCGCCGCCAAAACCGCCAAAGCCACCTCCAAAAAAGCCACCCCCACTGTCCCAGTGATCACGCCGATAACCTCTCCCAGAGTAAGTTTCACTGTAATTGACAGACTTGCTGATTTTGGAAATAATCCACAAGAATATGAGGAGAATAATCAAAAATACGAAAATATTGCTCATACTAAATTCGTCTGAGTTTTCGACCGTTTTTTCGCGTTGAAATTTTCCACTCAATCGATTGATCATCAGCTGAACCCCAAGCTTAACACCACTATAATAATCGCCTTTTTTGAACTCTGGCAGAATATAGTTTTCACGTGTTCTTGTTAGAAATACATCCGTGAGCTTTTCTTCCGTCCCATAACCGGTGGCTATAAACATTTTGCGCTCATTCGGTGCTATCAAAAAGACGACTCCGTTGTTTTTAGACTTTTGGCCCACGCCCCAAGCATTTCCAAGGCTTATAGCATAGTTGGAGGCATCATCTCCCTCCAGCGATGGCACCGTGGCCACAATTATTTGTGTGCTTGTGCTATCATAGTACCTTATGAGGATGTTTTCTAATTCATTTCGCTGTGATTCCGAAAAAATACCTGCTAAATCATTGACATAGACCGCAGGTTCAGGTCTTGGTGGCAAGTCAAAGGCTTTCATAGATTGAAAGCTCAAGCAAAAAACGACTATAACAAAGCGCACCATCGTTGCCTTAAATCTTCCCATAGCTTATTTCATTGGTGAGTTCGTTGATCTCTTGATTGGTCTCCGGGAAGTGTTCTGCTAGCGGTTCCCCTAGCTCTTTGATGACCTGAATCATAGCCGCTGTCAAGTCTTCAGACTGAATTTTTTGAATAGTTCGTTCGACGATAGTATTCCAATATTCCTTTCCGACCTTATTGTGAATTCCCTCATCCCCGTAAATCGCAATTTTTCTGGATTCAGAAGCCAGATAAATCAAAATTCCAGATCTGTTTTTGGTTTTTTGCATGCCTAGTTTCTCAAAGACATGAATGGCTCGTTCAAGAGGATCGGAGTCGCAGAAATCTTCGACGTGCAGCCGAACCTCCCCGAGTGTGAGTCGCTCCACGCGTGCGATTTCAGCAGCTATTTTTTGAGAAGACTCATCCGAA
>CANHJR010000065.1 GCA_947461165.1 Saprospirales bacterium
ATAGATTTGTTTTGTCTTGGCAAGAAAAATGTAGTCTGTGTACCTACCGCCGATCAGCCAGAGCAAGAATATTTGGCAGATTATTGGACGAAGAAAGGCTGGATATCTATGATCACTGAAAATGAGATCGAATCTAAATTGCCAAAATTATTAGAATCAACGTAACTGAAAAGCCTATTTTTGTTGAAGTAAATTATAATAAAATCAAACCACGTTCATGAAAAACACGCCACTTTCCGATCATCATATTTCACTTGGAGCCAAAATGGCCGAGTTCGCAGGTTATAATATGCCTATTTCTTACAAAGGTATCAAAGAAGAACACCATCAAGTGCGAAATTCAGTTGGTATGTTCGACGTGAGCCATATGGGTGAATTTCTGCTAGAAGGAGACCATGCACTTGATTTGATTCAACGCGTCACCTCAAATGATGCCTCAAAGCTAATCGATGGTCAGGCGCAATACAGCTGTCTACCAAACGACGAAGGCGGAATTGTCGATGATCTTTTGGTTTATAGGATCTCAGACAAGAAGTATATGCTTGTGGTGAATGCCTCAAACATTGAAAAAGATTGGAATTGGATTTCAAGCCATAACTCCATGAATGTATCTATGAAAAACATATCTCATGATATGGGGTTATTAGCCATACAAGGTCCTAATGCTGCTGCAACTCTACAGAAATTGACAACGGTAACGCTTTCTGATATTCCATATTATCATTTTAATGTTGGAGAGTTTGGTGGTTGCCAAAACATAACGATCTCGAACACAGGATACACGGGTGCTGGTGGATTTGAGTTGTATATCCCAAATGAGTCTTTGGTTGAGGTTTGGAAAAAAATAATGGAAGCTGGTGCGGAGTTCAATATTACTCCAATAGGTTTAGGAGCTCGCGATACCTTGCGACTTGAAATGGGATTCTGCCTTTATGGCAATGATATCGATGATACAACGAATCCAATTGAGGCTGGTCTTGGATGGATTACAAAATTTACCAAGCCATTTGTGGGAGAGCAGTATGCAAAGGATCTGAAAGAAAATGGTGCAAAACGAAAGCTGGTAGGTATCGAAATGCTAGAAAGAGGTATCCCTCGACATGGCTATGAGGTAGTGGACAGTTCTGGTCAGAACATAGGAGTAGTGACTTCAGGATCTCAGACACCTTCTTTGGAAAAATCTATCGGAATGGCTTATGTCAATATTCCTTACAACAAGATTGATTCAGAGGTATTTGTCAAAATTAGAGACACGAATGTCAAGGCAAAGGTCGTCAAAACGCCTTTTTACCAGAAATGACCTTGAAATATGTATCTTTGCATTGAAAATTATTATTTTAACTAGTTATAAATCACAAAAATATGTATCTGTTATTGCCACAAGGTATGGAATGGATTGTCATCTTAGGAGTTGCAATTTTGTTTTTTGGAGGAAAAAAAATTCCAGAATTGATGAAAGGAATTGGTAGCGGTATTCGTGAGTTTAACAATGCCAAAGCTAATATCAAAAAGGAGATTGAATCTGGGATGAAAGACTCTGAAGAAGAGGCTCAATACCAAAAATAGAATTTATTGTATGAATCTCGCTAAAAGCGATATTGACAAAATTGTGGTCATTGGCGATCGCCTGCTTTTGAAGCCCACCTCCTTTGAATCTAGGACTAAATCTGGTCTTTTATTGCCTCCGGGGCTCGAAGAAAAGGAAAATTTGCTTTCAGGCTATGTGATCAAAGTTGGACCAGGATATCCTATTCCAAATCTAGAAGTTGAAGAGCCTTGGAAGCCAGCATCTGATAGTATCAAGTATATACCTTTGCAGGTTGAGATGGGAGACTTAGCTATATTTTTACAAAAGCACGCATACGAAATCCAATTGAACGGTCAGAAATACTTCATAATCGCTCAATCATCGGTATTGATGGTCGTAAGAGATGATTTTGAACAAGGGACTTAGATCGTATGACCCATTTTTTCGCGTTTGGTATCTAGGTAATGTTGATTGTGCTTATTTGGGGTGACCTGAATCGCGATATTTTCAACTATTTCAAGTCCATAGCCAATCAATCCTACTCTCTTTTTAGGATTATTTGAAATGAGCCTTATTTTCTCTATATTTAGTCTTCGCAAGATTTGAGCACCAATTCCATAATCTCGTTCATCCATCTGAAATCCCAATTGTATATTGGCATCCACAGTGTCAATGCCCGTTTCTTGCAATTTATAAGCTTTGAGCTTGTTGAGTAGACCGATTCCTCTTCCTTCCTGTTGCATATAAAGTATGACGCCTTTCCCTTCGGCTTCTACCATCTTCATCGCTAGATCAAGTTGTTCACCACAGTCGCATCGCAGAGAATGGAGGATATCACCTGTCGCACAACTTGAATGTACTCGCACCATGACAGGTTCATTGCTAGACCAGCTTCCTTTTGTAAGCGCCAAATGAATATCCGGGCTCGTATTTTGCGAAAAAGCATGTAGTTCAAATTCACCAAATTTGGTAGGCATATTAACAGTTACCTCTTTTTGTACCAAGCTATCATGGTTGAGACGATATTCAATCAAATCTTCGATTGAAATGATTTTCAGATCGTGTTTTTTTGCGATCTTTACCAGCTCAGGCAATCTAGCCATAGTACCATCTTCATTCAAAATTTCAACAAGGATTCCGACGGGTTCACATCCTGCTAATTTCGCCAAATCTACCGCTGCTTCAGTATGGCCTGATCTTCTGAGCACACCACCTTCTCTAGCTATCAATGGAAAGATGTGTCCAGGTCGACCTAGGTCTTTTGGCTTTGTTTCTGCAGATGTGAGTGATTTTATCGTTTTGGCTCGATCTTGTGCAGAGATACCAGTAGTGCAACCCTCGCCAATCAAATCTATGGAAACGGTAAACTGAGTTTCATGGAGAACCGTATTCTTACCAACCATTAACTCGAGCTCTAAACTCCTGGCGAGAGCCTCAGTGATAGGAGTGCATATCAATCCACGACCGTGTGTAGCCATAAAATTGACCATTTCTGGAGTTACATGTTCTGCGGCTCCAATAAAATCGCCTTCATTTTCGCGGTTTTCATCGTCCACCACGATGACCAATTTACCCTTTTGAATGTCGAGAAGGGCTTCCTCTATACTATTTAGTTTCATATCGCTTGCTTCGTTCCCAGCTATTTCGTTTTATTCCATTTAAAAAATCCCAAAAACCCATCAAAATTGCAATGTTCATCGCTAGAAAATAAAATGCTCTTTGCCCGATTGCAGTTTTTTGACGAGAAATAAGAATATAATTTGACAGCAAAAATAATAATATAAAAATACCTCCATATCGAATTAGCTCAAAAAGCATGGAATGAGCTTGAAAAAAAGAGTAAATCCAGAGCAAAAACATAAGAATTGGAGCTATCCAACGAATGATCTTGTGAAAAAGAAAACAGTAAACAAATCCAAAACCAACTTTGAAGGGGTTTAGCAAGGTTATGAAATGCTTTAATATTTGAAAATTTCCTGCCGAAAATCTTCGTTTTCTTTTAAACTCATTCGGTATGTCCATCGTTATCGATTCATATGCCTTTACCTGCTGTGAGTAGCTAATTTTTTGGTTTTGAGACAAAATGGACAAGGTCATAAAAAGATCATCTGTGATAAAATTTTCAGGTATTTCCCGAAAACAATCTCCTCGAATGGCGAAGCAAGCACCAAATAAACCAATCACAATACCAAAAGCTAGGCTTTCATTTTCTTTGATTTGATTTTCTCTAAGAATATATGTTGATTCTGTATTGTTGGTTTCCGATAGCGGTAAAACCGCAGCTCCTGCAGCCCCATAGCCGAAATTCCGAATGCTCTGACATAAGGAGAAAACGGTTTTTTTTTCGATTGAAATATTTGCATCCATGAAGACAATAGCTGTCTCATTATTATTTAGATTATACGTTTTAACGATCTCATTGATTATATTTGGTTTGCCTATTCGATTATATTCGCTGACGATGATTTTACTATTATGGAGAGAAAGATTGTTAAGAATAGAACCAGTGTTGTCATCACTTCCGTCATTGCCTACATATATGGTAAGCTTCTGGTCACCGATCTCAGAATTTAAAATCGACTCAATAGTCTTCTCAATATTTACTTCTTCGTTATAAGTTGCTATTACTACAGCAATTTTTTGAAAATCATCACGCAGAACGGACGGCATATTTTGTTTAAGAAAAAACAGCAAAGTAGTTGGATAAATTCCATAACTATAGACTACAAGAACAATAAAGATTAGGAAAAAGATATCCATTTGTTTTGATTAGATGATAGAAATGCCAACTCGTTGGAATAAGATAAATATGGTAAGCGTTCAATGGTATCGATGATTGCAAATATACAAGGCTGAACAGTTGATAGTCATAAATTTATATTAATTGATCAAAAACGGTTATATTCTAAACGATAAAACGCGGGTTTTGAAAACGAATTATCCATAAATGTATAATGAAGAGATTATTTAACGCTAAGAAATTAAAATTTGCATAGATTTGGACATAATCTATAGCTAAATTCCAACGAAGGAACAATTTATTGACGAAATCAATTCAGGATATAATTTTAAGGGCGAAAGCATTATGCTTGGCCTTGCGAAATTTGAATTAGAAAATGTAGAAGACGCATATGTCAAGATACCATTAAAAATGCTCAATCGTCACGGTCTTATAGCTGGCGCTACCGGTACTGGAAAAACCATCACCCTCCAAACGCTGACAGAAAATCTCTCAAAATCTGGTATTCCAACCTTGATTATGGATATCAAAGGAGATCTCAGTGGAATAGCAATGGCTGGATCTTCCAACCCAAGGGTAGAAGAAAGAATATCTATATTGAAACTTGAGGCAGACTGCACCAATAACCCTGTGGAGTTCATAACAATATCCGACCAACCAGGAGTGCCAATGCGCGCAACGATATCAGAGTTCGGGCCGATTCTTCTGGCTAAAGTTTTAGGACTCAATGATACTCAAGAAGGAGTCTTGTCTATGCTTTTCAAATATTGTGATGATAGAGCGCTGCCACTCCTGGACCTCAAAGATCTCAAGGAGATATTGATCCGAGCCGGAGAAGAATTGAAAGATGATCTCCAGAAGAATTTTGGTGCCTTTTCGGCAACTTCCATGGGCACAATCCTTCGTAAAGTTATCGAAATAGAGCAACAAGGTGCTGAAAATTTTTTTGGAGAACGATCTTTTGATGTGGAAGACTTTCTGAGAAAAGATGATGGAAAAGGCTTGATACATATTCTCAGGGTTGCTGACATTCAAGATCGACCTAAATTATTTTCAACGCTCATGCTTTCCTTGTTGGCGGAAGTCTATAAGACATTCCCAGAAGTAGGAGATCTTGATAAGCCCAAATTTTGTATTTTCATCGATGAGGCGCACCTCATATTTGAGGAGGCCACAGAATCGCTTCTAAAGCAAATGGAAACAACCATCAAGCTGATTCGCTCCAAAGGAGTAGGTATTTTCTTCATTACTCAAAATCCATCAGATGTTCCGGAGTCCATACTTGCCCAATTGGGCCTTAAAATCCAACATGCTTTACGTGCCTTCACAGCCAAGGATCAAAAATCAATTCAATTAGCAGCTGATAATTTCCCAATAACATCCTATTATAAAATAGAAGAAACCCTGATTTCAATGGGTATAGGGGAAGCGTTGGTTATAACATTGAATGAAAAAGGAATACCTACACCATTGGCTCATACCTTGATACGTCCTCCGATGAGTCGGATAGGAGTTTTGACTTCGGAGGAATTGCAGAATATTGTTTCTAATTCAGAAATTATGGATAACTATAAGGAGGTAATTAACCGTGAAAGTGCCTATGAAATATTGACTGGAAAAATCCAAGATGCTCAAATAGATGCGTCTTCTGAAGAGGCTACAAAAGAGGAAGGATCATCTGTTTTTGAAAGAGTTGGTGATGCAATCAATAGCCCAATAGGAAAAATTGTTGTTCGTGAGGTTACACGCGGACTTTTGGGCGTTTTAGGGTTTGGGCGTCGCAGAAGATGATTCCGTTATACTCCTATCTCACAGAAAGAAGATATAAGAATTGAATCTTGTTCGATTGGACACTAATCCATCAAAATCAGTACTTTTAAAGGCTAAACTCAGCACCTCGATCTTTTAAAAGTTTTTTTGCCAATGCATATTTAGGGAAGTATCTGGCTACTTCTGCCCAAAACTTAGGTGAATGATCCATATACACTCGATGGCAGAGTTCATGGACGATCACATAGTCCAAAACCCACCGTGGAGCCAATAAGGTATTGATTGAAATGGTGACATCTCCTTTTGAGGAACAGCTACCCCATCTGCTTTTGTGAGACTTTATAGAAATTGAGTTGAGCGTTTTCTGAACAGTGATTTGATTGATATACGAAACTCTTTGCTCAATTGCAGTCTGAATATTTTTCTGGATAAATGAGCGGAGATAGGTTCTGATTTTTGGAGAATCATAACTTTTTGGAAATTGAATTTTTTTGGAATTTGGAATGAATTTTGGCCGAAAAATATCTTCCAAATATTCTATTGTATATACAATTCCCAATACCGCTATACTTTTGCGTTCCACCAAAGATTTTCTTATTAGCAGCCTCGGCTCAGATTCAATGCGAGCGATTGCATTATCAATCCACTCCGCTTTGAATTTTTCAATTTCTACCTTTGATTTGTAGAACGCTGAAATCGTGATGCCAATATTGTTCCCACGTATTCTATAATTGTGGTTCCGGGTGTCTTTAAGGTATGTTTTGACCTGAAAAGCAACATCTTGTATATAGATTTCTTCTACTGAATAAAGCATTGGATTAATAAATTGTTGCCATTGTCATTTTCAAATGAAAATTTTCGTGTATATTTGCTCTGTAAAAGTAAAAAAGAATGATAAAACCATTAGCTACAATGTTAACAATGTGGGGTCTAATAATGTTTTTAATTACATTATTGACTTATTTGAATAGTCCTGTGCACATCGAATACAACAATGCTGTTAAATATTCTATGGTAGATTCAGGTGTTGCTTTGTCATTTGTCCTTTCATTATTTATGTTGATAGGCGGTGTGGCATTGCTTAGATTGAGTCGAGTGCCTAGATA
>CANHJR010000066.1 GCA_947461165.1 Saprospirales bacterium
ACGACATAGAGGCTGCGCCTAAGGCACAATTAAATTGGTTCATTTTTTAATTCTAATAAGTTCATAATAATCATCGATGCACTGTCAATAATTTTATATATCATTCTAGGTAGGTTTCCTGGCTCGTTCTCTTTTTCTTCGGCCTTCCCATTCAATTAAGAACAGTGGCAAATAACTTGAAGAAAAATTTGGAGAACATACAGTAGCTGGCACTGCTGCGGCATTTCACCGCATTCCCATTTTTAAAGATCTATTCAAATAATGAATTTCACTCCTAAAACGATGCAAAAGTATGGAATTAAAACAAAATCAAATTTTAAATTTGCAATTGGATTGATTTACCAGGTGTTTTTTGTTCTTGAAATGACCAAAAATTGTTGTTTTGAATAATTATATACAAAAGATATTATTGTGGCAGCAATCATTTTCTTTGCTGAGAAATGCCAAAACATAAAGATCATAACACTTTGTTTCCTTTTGTTCTAAGATTTACATTTTTTAATAGGAATCTTGGGATTTTAATTTATTTTTGTGAAAGGGAATGTTTTTGATTTACGCATAAAACGACAATGAAGTAAAAAACAATCACTTGCCTATTGTTGCACATTTACATTTCACAAATTAAATATAACATTATGAAAAGAATATTTATTGCCAGTTTTTTGATGATGAGCACGTTTTTTCAACTTCTAGCTTCTGATCCCAACATTAGTGGTCAGTGGAATGGGAAGCGACTTCAATACAATGCTGAAAAAAATGCCTACATCGCAGATTTTGAATATCGCTATCATCTCGTTCAGGAGGGCAACCAAGTGCGAGGAACAGCCAAAATTATTCTAGGAGAGCACTATGCAGATATCAATTTGAGAGGATTTGTCGAAGGAAACAAATTTTACTTCGAAGAATATGAGGTTACGAAAGCGCAACGAAGAGAAGGATATCTTTGGTGTTTAAAGAAAGGCGTTTTGGACATCAAGGTTCTTGAAACAGGAAACATGTCCCTATCAGGCGCTACACCTTCTTTTTTGGAAAATTATGGCTTTGAATGCACAGGCGGAGTTACCTTTCTAGATAAGGCAAAGGTTAATCCTAGCATTCAGGATGTCCATGAAGTGATTGCCTCCAACTCCAAAACAAATTATCATATTGAGATTGCACCAAATCCATTCTTTGAATCTGCGAATATCAAACTCAACCTCGACAGAAAAGAAGTCGTACAAGTGGACATTATTGATATTCAAGGTCGTATTGTAAAAGATATTCATCGCGGAGAACTAGAGGCCGGAGATTATTCTTTTGAATTTAGACCTGGTTCCGATATTCAGGCTACCTATTTTTATGTGAGAATGAAAGTTGGTTCAAGAACCTTTTCGAAGCCAATTCAGCGAGTCAATTTTTAAT
This sequence comes from Saprospirales bacterium, assembly GCA_947461165.1. Taxonomy (GTDB): domain Bacteria; phylum Bacteroidota; class Bacteroidia; order Chitinophagales; family JADJOU01; genus CHPMRC01. The sequence goes on from CANHJR010000066.1 coordinate 1,402, forward strand.
TAAAACCCTAAATATAAACCTGCTATGCACAAATTCGCAATTCTGACAATCCTTGTTCACTCCATAGGGCTAGCATACAGCCAAAGCCCCGTAGGCACTTGGGCGACCATAGATGATGAAACTGGTCAATTGAAATCACATATCAAGATTGCCGAGAAAAATGGTACCCTTACAGGTACTATCGTCAAGCTTCTCATAAAACCAGAAAGCGATAAATGCACAAAATGCACCGGTGATAAAAAAGATAAACCATTGATAGGCCTCAGCATTTTATCTATTTCCAAAAAAGATGGTGATGAATGGGTTGGTGGCTCTATCGTAGATCCAAAGAATGGCAAAACATACAAATGCACCCTTCGAATGGAATCAGAAAACAAAATGGCGGTAAGAGGCTATATTGGGTTTTCCCTTATTGGTCGAACGCAGACTTGGAAGCGGGTTCAATAAAGCGTTTGAATTAGACTTTCAATCACGATGTGATATACTCCTTTCGATTATCATTAGATCCATCAAAGGTGGTGAGGCTATTTTCTCCAATACTGCCTCTCCGGTAAAGGGGCGATTTTCCTTTTTTTAGTTCAATATGCCTTGATGACTTTTTTATATTAAACCTAAAACTCAATTTGGCATTTGTTTTGAAAAGATTTCGTTAATTAAGAAAATCAATTATATTTGCATGAGTTTTCTTTCAGAACTTTTGAATATTCATACCAAAAAACGTTAAAACCATGTTTAAAAAATTTAATCTTACGGATAAATTGCTATTTATAGCTGCTATGGCTTCCTTGATTTATTCAGAAGTTTTATTTTTTGGTGGCAATGAAACACAGGCAATTTTTGTTGGACTTTGGGTCCCTTCCATACTATGTTTTGGAATTTATTTGAACCTTATAAAAAACAAATAATGATGTTAGAATTTCTACCTTATTTTGCCGGTTTAATTACGATTTTGTTTAGCGTTGGTTTTGCATATGCCCTTATGGAAGATGACGATGACAGGGATAGCATATAGATTAGTTAATGATATGTAATATCGATTATTTAAATTTAATATATATTTAAATCAGTCGTTTTAAGCGCTATTGTGGTTTTTGTTTCGTCAATTCCTTTTATCATTAGCGAATTATAATTTTTATAATTTGAAAGAACAGCATACTCTTTTCAATCTGAACTTAGAAGATAAAAATCGTGTCATCGAGATGGCATGGGAAGACAGGACACCTTTTGAGGCTATTCTGTTTCAATTTCAACTAGCAGAAAAGGATGTGATCGCACTCATGAGATCCGAACTCAAGCGCTCTAGTTTCAATCTTTGGAGAAAAAGAGTCAATCAAGGGGTCAGTCAAAAGCATTTGAAAAAGCGAAATGAAGACATCACGCGATTCAAATGTTCTAGGCAACGAACGATTTCTTTGAACAAGATTTCGAAGCGTTAGGATATGGAATTTTCAACGGACTATCGTCACATACTTGAACAAATCAACATAATAGATCCTGTCAAATATGGCAAAACAAGGAACTATATCCGTGGTGCAGTGACTAAACTTTCACCTTATATCTCCAGAGGTGTGATTAGCACAAAACAAATTGCCGAAGCTTTGTTTTCAAAAGGTTACAAGCCCTACCAAATGGATTCTTTTTTAAAAGAACTGGCCTGGAGGGATTATTTTCAGCAGGTCTGGATAGCAAGAGGGGATGAAATTGATTCAGATTTAAAACAAGATCAGCCAGATTTTGACAATTCGCTCATTTCTAGCTCCATTCTAAACGCAACAATAGGTATTGAGGCCATAGATTCAGGGATCTCAACCCTTCAGAGCACGGGATATATGCACAATCATACGAGGATGTATGTGTCGAGTATAGCTTGTAATATTGCTAAAAGCCACTGGAAAATGCCCGCGCAATGGATGTATTACTATCTTTTGGATGCAGATTGGGCAAGCAATGCGCTCAGTTGGCAGTGGGTTGCTGGTAGCTTTAGCAACAAAAAATATATAGCTAATCAGGAGAATATCAATAAATATAGTGACACCAATCAAAAAGCGACATTTCTGGATATACCCTATGAGCATATTCCAATGATGAAAATACCAGAATCGTTGATCGATAAAGTCCGTTTGAATTTAACTACTAATTTACCCAATCCAACAGCAGTTGTTATCGAGCCTGAATTGCCTATCTATATTTATAATTTTTACAATTTAGATCCAAACTGGGATGAAGGTATAAAAGCAAATCGAATCCTTTTATTGGAACCTAATTTCTATGAAAAATATCCCATTGCAGACAGGACCTTAGATTTTATCTTGGCGTTGTCCAAGAACATTTCAAACGTGCAAGTATTTATAGGATCGTTTGAAGAATTGCAGTTCATCTCCAAGAATTCAGAGATTCATTACAAGGAGCATCCAACAAATCATCATTACCAAGGGATTGTACATGATAGGGATTGGATGTTTCCATCCATAACGGGATATTACAGTTCGTTTTTTAGTTTTTGGAAAAAATGCGAAAAGAGCTTGCCACTTTATTTCAATTTTTAAACTTTCCAAAATGACGAAACAAGAAATAAATATTGTTTGGTTAAAACGGGATGTGCGCTCTCAGGACCACCAACCATTGTATGAGGCAGAAAAATCAGGTCTTCCCTATCTTATCATCTTTCTTTTTGAACCATCTATAATTTCGTACCTAGACACAAGCATTCGTCATCTTCAATTTCAATATCATTCCATACTCGCTTTGAACAAGAAGCTTAGTGCTTTTGAGCACAAAGTAGATATCATACATGCCGAAGCTCTAGTAGCCATCAAACACATCTCTAATTTGTATGATATAAGAACCATTTTTAGCTATCAGGAAAGTGGTATTCAGCATACGTATAATCGGGATTTAGAAGTCAATACATTTTGTAAAGAAAACCAAATTCAGTGGCGCGAATTTCAAAGAGATGGGATCATCCGCGGGATCAAAAACCGAGAGGGTTGGGATCGAAAATGGTATGCAACGATGCATTCTGCGCTCATACGAAACAGCTATTCCATTCAAAAAGATATCAATTTTGAAAATCCTTTTCCTCTTAGTCAGGAACTTAGAAGCCAATTGGAGAATTATCCGAAAGAGTATCAACCAGCAGGAGAAGACTATGCCTTTCAATATTTGACAAGTTTTGTGCAAGGTCGAGGAAAAAACTACAGTCGACATATCAGTAAACCTATGGAAAGTCGAACGAGTTGTATTCGGATATCCCCTTACCTCAGTTGGGGTAATTTAAGCATAAAACAAGCATACCAGTTTGTATCTGCATACGCCAAAGAGAAATCATATGCAGCTGCTCTCAAAAATTCAATGACTCGACTCAAATGGCACTGCCATTTTATACAGAAATTTGAACAAGAATGCCGTTATGAGCGGTTTTGTATCAACTCAGGCTATGAGCTACTCGAACATCCAAGAAATGAAGCTTATCTGCAAGCTTGGAAGGAAGGCAAAACTGGATTTCCGCTCATTGATGCTTGTATGCGGTGTCTTATTGCAACAGGTTGGATCAATTTTAGAATGAGGGCCATGCTTGTTTCTTTTGTTTGCCATCATTTATATCAAGATTGGAGAGATGCTACCTACCATTTGGCTCAGTTGTTTTTGGACTATGAACCGGGAATTCATTACCCTCAGTTTCAAATGCAAGCTGGAACGACGGGCATCAACATTGTCAGAATGTACAATCCCGTCAAACAATCTCAAGAACATGATCCGTATGGATATTTTATCAAAAAATGGGTGCCTGAGCTTAGTCCAGTTCCTTCAGAATATATCCACGAGCCTCATTTATTGTCTTTGGATGATCAGCAGAAATATGGTATATCTTTGGGCCAAAATTATCCATTCCCGATAGTTAATATTGACATTTCTGGAAAATTCGCTCGAGACAAAATCTGGGGGCATCGAAAGCACGAAATGGTAGAAAGAGAAAATATTAGAATATTGAATACACACACTAGAAAATTTCAAATACAATGAAAACGTTTCTCAAAGCAAGATGGGAAAACATCATCATGGTCAATTATGCTATTGATGCCTCTGTTCTTCTAGGCTATCTACCATATGGCACAGAATTAGATACATTTGAGGGAAATGCTTTTGTAAGTTTGGTTGGATTTCGATTTGTTGATTCGCAGATTTTTGGTATTCCAATTCCTTTTTTTGGAAGTTTCGATGAGGTCAATTTGAGATTTTATGTCAAAAGAATGAATGGCTCAGAACTCAGAAGAGGTGTTGTTTTTGTCAATGAACTAGTTCCAAATCCCATTGTTGCTTTCCTGGCCAATCTGCTATACAAGGAGCACTATACTACTGCAAAAATGGATAGCTCCATTGTAATCCAAAATCAATCGAAAGAGGTTTCGTTTGCTTGGAAAAAAGACAAGAAAGATTATTCGATTTTTGCCAAGATGGATGATCAAGCGAGCACAATTATATCTGGAAGTCTTGAAGAATTTATTTATGAACATTATTATGGCTATACCAAAGTGAGTTCAGAAGAGACATGGGAGTATCGGGTCAATCACCCACGGTGGGAAACGAACAAAATCAATCATTTTGAAATTAACTGCGATTTTGGAGCGATGTATGGCTCTGATTTTGAAATTCTAAACAACAAAAAACCCATATCGGTATTTCATGCTATTGGATCGGAGGTTTCTATTGATCGAGAAATAATTAAAATAAAGAATAAGCACAATGAAACATATAAAAACAAATGAATTCCTTCAAATGGAGCGAAACTACCGAGCTAATTTGATAAATTCTATTGGAGGCTTTAAATCAGTGGTCCTCATTGGAACCAAAAGCACAATTGGCAATGAGAACTTGGCTGTGTTTAGTAGTCTTTTTCATCTAGGTGCGGATCCTGCATTATGTGGAATTGTCGTTAGGCCTTGCGATGAGAAACAAAATACGCTAGGAAACATTGTACAAAACAAACACTATACCATAAATCATATCCTTTCGGATTTCTTCAAACAAGCTCATCAAACCAGTGCAAAGTACCTGGAAGGTGAAAGCGAGTTTGAAAAGGTTGGTCTCACAACGCAGTTTATTGATGATTTTCAAGCCCCTTTTGTCAAAGAAAGTGTTATAAAATTTGGCTGTGAATTGGTCCAGAAAATGGACATTGAGCTCAATGGAACATCTATTTTAATTGGAAAAATTGTTTCTGTATTAGTCCCGGAAGACGTGTTGCTAGAAGATGGTTTTATTGATATCGAGCGCGCTGGATCCATTACGCTCAGTGGATTAGATACCTATCATCGAACGCAGAAGATAGCACGATTGAGTTATGCAAAAACAGACAGATCAATCCAAGAGTTATGAAAGCGCCAAAAAAAGAGAATCTACCTTCAAAAGTCTGTATCGTATGTGGTCGACCTTTTACCTGGAGAAAAAAATGGGAAAAGGTATGGGAAGAAGTTAAGTATTGTAGTAAAAAATGTAGTAGCAAAAAGTAAAATACAATGTCACTCAATCGGAAATCATTATTTATTATTTTTCCTAATCAATTATTTGAAGATATCGCGGCTCTCAAAGAAGTGGATGAAGTTTTTTTAGTTGAAGAGCATTTGTTTTTCAATCAATACAAGTTTCATAAGCAGAAACTAGTTTTTCACAGAGCTTCGATGAAATATTATGAGAGCTAT
>CANHJR010000067.1 GCA_947461165.1 Saprospirales bacterium
AGTATTGAATACCTCAACATACCTCGTCGGCAAAGCCAACTGAGCATTGATGCCTTCGTGAGCAATATATATTCTACCGAGTACGCCCATGGCATACCAGGCCCTGAATAGTTCATCTCTAAATTGGGTGGGGTTGTCTATGTGATGATATTTATAGAACGATATGGTGGTGTACTCTTCATTAGAGTTCAAGACTTGTTCCTTCAATATCTTTTTATCGACACGGTTGAATAGTTGCATACTATTTGTGTTTTTATAAAATGATAGAAATAAGAACTACAAAATTAGAATAATCTAATCAATACAGTACCAAAACTGTTCCTGATTTAATTACAAATTGATCTGAACTTGATCTGTTGTTTTGATCTCAAATTGCTTTTCAAATGTTCCATAAATTGTTAAAGAACGATGTGTTCGGTATATAATTTTGTACTTTCCAGGCAGTAAGGTTAGATTTTCAATGGTCTTTGAAGGTTGAAACGTATAGCACTTTGTCAATATATTATTCTTGTAGGTATATAAATCAGCATGAATACCTGAATTCTTTGAAAGGCTTAAAAAACCTGGAGCAGGTAGACTTTTAGTTAAAATCCGATTGGCCTTGATTTCAAGCTTAGGATAGAAAACAGATGGAATCGTTGTCAATTGAACATCATAAGTGCCATTCATCAGCGAAATGGAATCTGGAATGAAATAGCGAGCGATCCATTCTCCAGCTTTATAAATCAATATTTCAGGAGCTTCATAGAGCGAACTTGGTTTGAATTGATCCCAAGCAATTACTAATTTTCCTTCGGGATATGGTATCGAAATATTGTTATGAATAAATTTTTTGAGAAAGATTTTAGGGCTAACAATTGGGGGAGTGCAATGTATTTTGATGGTAACGGAATCATAATTGCCAATCATCAAAGAATCGGGAGTTGCTGATTTCGAGAGACAATGATGGTAGGTAGCTATAGGATTGTTGTTTTTGGCATTGAAAATCGTAAACGGAATGTTTGTAGCACTAATAGGTTGTTTATCTTTTTGAAGATAAATAGAAATACTTTTTTTATTTGCAACATCCGTGAAGGATCGAAACAACTCTTTTTTAAAGTCATCCGCATTCTGCGCATTTTTAAAATCACCAATACACTTCATTTTTTCGAGATCTTTTGGATCTACATTCATTCCGATGATCAAGGGTTTGATTGTTACGCGAAAATCGAGTAGTTTTTGTACCATTTCACAAGGATCTCGCTCACACGTTTCATATCCATCTGTGAGCAAAATGATGATGTTTTTTCGAGAATTACACCCAAGGTCTTCTGCTGATTTTTCGAGTGAATAGGTAAGTGGTGTGGATCCTTTGAATTTTATTGTCTTGAGTCTAGCGATGATTTTTTGAGCTGTATTTTCTTCGATTGGCACCTCTAGTTTTGAGTCTTCACAGTCATTGAGGTGCATTGGGGAATTGTGTCCATATACTCGAAGACCCATCTCGACACTGTAATTTTTCTGAAGAAATATGGCAAATTCTTCTACCGTTCTTTTGGCCACATCCCATAGTCGCTCATTTCCCCATTTCCGTTCCATACTCTGAGAAGCATCGAGAAGAAATAAAACCCTAAAACGTTCTGGAGGTCGACCTGCACAAGTATCCGTGGCTCTCAAGGAGCTGGTAAGGAAAATAAGGAGTAGTAGGAAAGGCCTCACGGTAGAATAATATTAAATGTTTGACCTTCGAGTATTCGAAAACTGGAGAAGGCTGTATTCTGAGTTGGATCTGGTTTTCGCTTGTATACAAGATAATATTCGCGTGCTTCGAGTTCAATCTTCTGAATACTAGCTTCCGAGTTCAATCTTTTCACAAAATTCCATGATTTATCAAAAATGCTCATATCCATGGCTTCAACCGTTTTAATTTGAAAATTGCCTTTAGGGACAAAAGGTACTATGGTTGCCAATTCTTTTTTTACAGGCTTCGTCAATGACAGAATAGGCCATTGAAATAAGTCTAGTTGAATACTATCTGAAACCGCGTAGCTATATGACTGGGCATTATTTACTGTTTGAAAATTGTTCATATAAGGATCCGAGAGCTGGTAGTTTTGCGGACTTTTCTTATCTTTTAGTTCAAGGTCTATTGTAGATAATTGAAGAGGAATCTGCCAGTTTTGGTGAATACCTTGAATGATTTTCCTATCTATAATATCCATTGGTGGATTCGTATGTATTCTTAACTCGTATTCATATTGCGTATTTACCGGAATCGTATCCAATGACCTTTTGGAAATTGGAGAATAGATAAAATTTGAAATATCTCGTTTAGTTCGCCGATCGATTAATGAGTATGGAATATAAATCTTGATAGGACTGCTGTCCTGATCTATAAAACTAATATGAAGAGTGGTTTTTGTAGAGACCTCTGTCAATATCGTTCTGACCACCGTTCTAAACACCGTTTTGTCCTTGGTGTCAATAAATTTACCGATACACTCCAGTTTTTGACTTTCTAAGCTATCGATACCTAATCCTATGATGTATGGCGTTATGAAAATATTTCTTTCACGGAGTCTTGTAGCTACTTCGCAAGGATTGCCATCGCAGTTTTCAAGACCATCAGTCACCAGAACAACGGAGTGCAGTGCCGTGATATCTTTGGGGAAATCCTGCTCGCTAAGCGCGATTGAGTATGCCAGAGGTGTTCGGCCCTTGGGTTGCATTCGACGAAGCGTATTATATACTTTGTCATAACCCAGACCTTTGGAAAATGGAATTTCAAGTTTTGAATCATCGCATCGATGTTCAGATCTAGCGTGTTGATGTCCAAGAACCCTAATTGCAATTTCAAAATCCTTGTTTATAGTCTGAAAACTATCAATCAAATTTGATAACGTCGAAATGGCCATTTCCCATTTGGACTCGTTTTGCCAACGTTCATTCAAACTACCCGATCCATCGAGGATGAACAGCACCCGTTTGTCAAAATTTCGCTGACGCTCAGCCTCGTCCTGAGCCTCTAGATTGCTGTGAATCAGAACGATAAGGACAAGAAGGGTTAGGTTCTTAATCAAACAAAATGTTTTAGTTAAAAATCAGCAAGCGTCGAAGGCAATTGAGCCATCGCAGCTTCCATTTGTTCTTTGTTTGGCGGAGAACCGTGCCACTTATGTGAATTTTCCATAAAATCTACTCCTTTACCCATAATGGTTTTCATCAGAATACAAAGTGGTTTTGACTTGTCAGACCGATTTTTTGAAGCTAATAAGACTGATTTTAGTTCCTCATAATTGTGACCATCTACTTCTATGACTTCCCAACCAAAGCTCTCCCATTTACTACGAAGATTTCCAAGAGACATCACTTCTTCGACAGGTCCATCTATTTGCTGTCCATTGACATCGACGATCCCGACGATATTATTGATATTTCTACTTCCAGCATAGATGGCAGCTTCCCATACCTGTCCCTCTTGTAACTCACCATCACCCATTAGGACAAAAATCGTTTTCGTGTCATTTGCCAATTTCTTGGCTTGCGCATGGCCAAGCGCTACAGACAATCCTTGGCCCAAAGAACCCGAAGCGACGCGAACGCCCTCAAGATGCTCGGCGGTGGTTGGATGTCCTTGGAGTCTCGTATCTAGTTTTCTGAAGGTATTCAATTCCGCCACTGGAATGATGCCTTTTCGGGCCATTGTACTATACCATACAGGCGATATATGTCCATTGGAAAGATAAAAAATATCTTCATTGGGTCCTTGCATATCAAATTCTGAATTGTAATCCATAACGTCAAAATACAGTGCTGTAAAAAGTTCAACACAACCCAATGAACCACCGGGGTGTCCACTTTGGACGTGATATACCATTCGTATGATATCTCTGCGGATTTGATTTCTGATTTCTAAGTGATTTGCCATAAATTAAATTCGATTTGACGCAAAAATAGTGTGATTCAATTGGTTTTTCAATATACTTATCCACGAGTTTAGATATTCGATAGTCTTTTACAAAAATAAGTTTAAGTTTGTGCAACATATGAATCAAATTGATCCTTATCTTCAAGCGGCAAGGCTTAGAACACTTCCATTGTCCCTTTCTAGCACCATTGTTGGTAACGCAATGGCTTATTATCTCGGCGTTTTTCACTTGTCTATTTTTTTGATGACTATCGGCGTCGTTATGTTACTTCAAATTTTGTCCAACTATGCCAATGATCTCGGAGACAGCGAAAAAGGCACTGATAATGTCGATCGAATAGGTCCAAAAAGAACGGTTCAAGCTGGATTATTTAGCCTCGATGAAATGAAACGAAATATCAATATTATCATTGGATTGACATTGGTTTCAGGCATTGGATTGATTATGATTTCAAATGTGCTATGGTGGGAACGAATACTATTGTTCATTTTAGGACTCAGCTCTATTTTTGCAGCGGTGGCATATACTCGTGGTCATATCAGTTATGGATACAGAGGTTTAGGCGATTTGGGGGTCTTCGTTTTTTTTGGACTTCTAGGTGTTCTTGGATCTATGTATCTCAATCTACATTTTATAAATAATGCAGCAATTCTACCTGCGCTGGGTGTCGGCTTGCTTTCGGTCGCCGTTTTGCATCTTAATAATATGCGAGATCGCATAGAAGACCAGAAATCAAACAAGATGACCCTTGCGGTAAGAATTGGCCGGGAGAACGGACGCATATACTTTTTGTTACTGATACTTTTTGCAATTATTTTCTGGGCTAGTTATGTATTTACTCAGAATTCAGTCAACTGGTTCAGTTATCTATATTGGATTGGTTTTTTACCACTTCTTTTGATTTTGAAGCGTTTCTTTAGAGTTCGGGAAGATAGCGATTTTGATGCCTTATTGAAGCCAACGGCTTTGACCACATTTTTGCTCTCTATCTTGTTTTTTATATCCCAAATTATATAATTAGAGTTCTTAAGGAAGTATGGCAAAGAAATATAGCTGTGAAGTCAAACCATATCGTCTAGAGTTCAAAGAACCTGCGATCACCTCCCGAGATACGATGCTTCATCGAGACATTTGGACGATGCGAATTGCAGATAATTTTGGTCGAGATGGATTTGGAGAAGTAGCACCTATTGCAGGACTATCAAAGGAGTTTGATTCTAATTTTGAAGATAAATTGAACGAAGTTGCGTCCAATATCGAACATTATCTTCAAAATAAACCAGAGCTGATCGCTTATCCGTCTATTTTGTTTGGGTTGGAAAGCGCGTGGCTGAGTTATAAACATCGCAATTTTGTATTCTTTGATACCCCATTTACAACCTCCCATGCGCCGATTCCGATCAATGCCTTGGTGTGGATGGGCAATCTTGAGCAGATGAAACAGCGTGTAAAAGAGATATTGGCGAAATCTCCCACTTGTATCAAATTGAAAATAGGAAGCCATGACTTTAATCAGGAACTAGAATTGATTCAATCTATTCGAAGTCAATTTCCTTCAGAAAAATTAGAAATTCGATTGGATGCGAATGGTGCATTTTCTGTATCAGATGCTCTTGATAAAATCAAAATTCTCTCTGAACTAGAAATTCATTCTATCGAACAACCGATTCGAGCAGGACAATTAGAGGAAATGGAATCCTTGATTCAGGAATCGCCCATTCCAGTAGCCTTGGATGAAGAATTGATAGGCATTTCTGATTATAAACAAAAATTTAATCTCATAGAGCGACTAAAACCTCACTATATCGTCATAAAACCATCGCTTCATGGGGGATTGCTTGGAGCGGAGGAGTGGATATTTATAGCCAATACCCTAAAGTCAAAGTGGTGGGTAACTTCTGCCTTAGAGAGCAATATTGGTCTCAATGTGATAGCTCAGTGGTGCAGTAGATATGATACTTGCTATCATTTTCCGCAAGGCCTTGGGACAGGTGACTTATACATTAACAATTTCCCAACCTACCTCGACGTGGAGAATTATGAGTTGCGATTAAAATCTTAGCTATGGAGCCATGGTCATTTCAGATCGGTAGTTGCGCGATGAAAATCTGGCCATTTTATCTCTGGTCATTTCAAATATTTAATACGATGGAGTCGCGTCCAGCAGATTTTATGCTATGGACCGGTGACCATTTATATATGCTGAATCCGTGGCAATGGACCTCAGAGACAGAAATGATCAAGGCTTATAAGGCTCAACGAAAGTCTAAACCTCTTGCGAATTTCTTGAAATCAAGACCACAATATGCTATTTGGGACGATCATGATTACGGTCCAAACAATGCTGGATTAGAATTTGAAAATAAAGACACCGCTCGAAAGGTATTTCAAAAAATGTGGCCACAACAGCCTCAAGAAGATCAAGGTATTTACTTTCATTTTGAACATAAGGAGGCATCCTTTTTTATGCTCGACTGTCGATATTTCAAAATCCCAACGAATCAATTACTCGGAGAGGAACAAATGAAATGGTTGTGTGCGGCGCTGAAAAACTCTAAATCCAAGTACAATTTTGTTGTGAGTAGCATACAAGTGCATAGTGACGGTGAGTTTGAGAGTTTTCGAAATTATGAGAAAGAATACAAACAGTTGTTAGGCTTCATTTCCGAAAATGATATAAGTGGAGTGATCTTTCTATCGGGGGATGTCCATTATTCAGAAGTGAGCCGCCTGGATCGTACAGATGATTATCCACTCTATGATTTCACGTTTTCGCCATTGACTTCATTTCCAATAAATTATTTTACCAAGAACAGCTACCAAATCGATGACAGCAAAAAAAATCGTCAAAATTTTGGTGAAATTAGCTTTTCAGGCGATTCTTCCAATCGGATTTGCACCATTCGATGCCTGACTAGAACGAATAAAGAACTGTGGTCATATGAGATTCCAGAGGATGCACTCCGGAAGAAGTAAAAGTAAGAAATA
>CANHJR010000068.1 GCA_947461165.1 Saprospirales bacterium
AATAACCCAATTGAATCGCAGACGATTTATTGGGTTTGTAAGTAAAAGATACCAATGCTCGATTTCGCTCAAAATAGGGTTCATTATCTGTAAAAAAGAATTCACTGCTCACACCTACTTGAAAAGGCTGAACACCATTTTTTTCTTTTCCCAAAGAATGCGACAATCCTAGCCTGTATCGAAATCTACTTCGATAACCATTGCTTCTAAACCGGCATTCTAGTCTATATCGCTGTTCAATCTTGAGTCGACCAATAAATTGATTCAGCACAACTTGTGGCCAAACCCTAAACTCATTATTGTTTTTTGGTGTCACAAAATTACCTCCTTCTCCATAAGTCTGATAGCTGCCAGCTGCCAATGAGAGCTTCACATTGCGATCAATATTGTAATGTATTCCACCTTTGAATTCATAATAATGGAAATGATCATAAAACTTTAAGGATCGTAATTGAACTTCTCCAAATCCACTCCATTTTTCATCATACTTATATTTTACTTGAAATATATTCCAACTACCAAGATCCAACCCTTGCGCAAAACAAAGATTAGTTGAAAAAGTTACGAAAGTTAGGATTATAATCTGTGGTCTCACAATTCACTTTCTATGATTGATATTGATTTCTGCAGAATAATTGAGTTTGGAACCGTTATAAGTTCACCATTGGCAGTCCTGAGATGAATGAAGAAGTATGTAAGCTCTGTCACTTCACCCTCAAAAGAATATTCCTTATCTAATACCTTTATAGTATCTCCTAATTTCAAAGGATGGTTGAAAAACAGAATAATACTCGATGTGATATTGGATAACAAGGACCACTGAGCAAAGAAAGCGATACCCAGCGCAGTCAATAATGTACTAGCAAAAACGGCTATTTCGTTTTGATCCAATCCCCAAATTCCTGCAAGCAATGTCAAAACCCCAATGGTAGTGAAAATATGCAGCGCCTTAATAATCATCTTTCTTCTTGGACGCTGAAGATGAGCTTTTTTAAGGGTATTATTTATAATAGTTTTGGAGAGAAAAAGCAAAGCTACATAGATAACTAGAAGAGCAATGGTCTCGATGATTTGGATTTTTTCTTTCATTGTTGCTTTTTGTATGTGTAAAAATATGAGAATTTAAACATACCGAAATCAGAAAATATATTCTTACAGGTAGCTTTTAATAAAGTTAACAAGCCAATAAATCAATGATATTGATCACACCAACCAAATTTTTTTTCTATTATTTCTCGTTTTTCATTTTTAATGTATTCAATATAAGCTTGAGATGTCATAGATAGTTTCTTATCTTTTAACCAAATGAGAGACCACTTTGATTGGATCGGAAATCCTTTGACTGGGATGATTTTAAGCAGATTGGTGTCTAATTCCGTTTTGATACCAATGAGAGGCATGATCGAATATCCCAGCCCTGCCAGTACCGCCTGCTTCACGGCTTCGTTGCTGGTCAATTCCATTTTTTTCTTTACATAGATATTGTTTTGGATCAGGTATTTTTCCATAACATGTCTCGTTCCTGATCCCTTTTCGCGATAGATCAGAGGTAGATCATCAAAAATTTTTTTATCGTAAATTTGTGCCATTTTAGTTGTAGCCGTATTGCCTACCAGAAAAAGTTTATTGTCCAATAGCTCGTGTTTTTCTATCCGCAGGTTATCCGGCAAGACACTGACCAAGGCTAAATCCACTTCATTTTTTTCCAAACTTTCGATCACCTTCGATTTATTCGTGACATCCATCATGAGTTCAACACCTGGGTTGATATGCATAAAATCAGACAAAAAGTAGGGCGCAATATATTTGCCTGTAGATACAACAGATATCTTGAGCTGACCTGTCAGCTGACCCAAATGAGCATTATGTTTGAACTGAATTGAGTGCACATCGGAGATAATTTTATCTGCCAGTTCAGCGATTTCTCTACCAAAATCTGTGATATACACTTTTTTATTGACAATTTCCCAAAGAGGCAATTCTAGTTGGTCTTGAAAATTTTTAAGCTGAATTGAAACCGCTGGCTGTGTTAAATGTAATTCTTCTGCTGCCTTTGTTATGCTTCGCGTTTGAGATACTTTCAAGAATATCCTCAATTGATTTAGAGTGAAGTTCATAAATTTTATTTATAATAAGTATAGCAAAGTTAAATAAATAATTATAATACAATAGTCCATTTTTGTAATCTAATCAATAACATAAGATAAATGCAAAGAATAACAGTAGCAAAAGGCGACGGCATCGGGCCAGAAATAATGGATGCGACACTGTCTATCATTTTGGCAGCAGGTGCCCAAATAGAAGTGGATGAAATAGAAGTGGGTGAAAAAGTCTATTTATCAGGCAATAGCTCTGGGATAGCCAAGGAATCCTGGGATGTCATCCGAAAGAATAAAGTATTTCTAAAGGCGCCAATAACGACTCCTCAAGGAGGAGGCTACAAAAGTCTCAATGTCACAACAAGGAAGTTTTTAGGGCTGTACGCCAATATTCGACCTTGTATGACGATGCATCCTTATGTCAAGACAAAGCATCCAAAAATGGATATTGTCATCGTTCGCGAAAACGAGGAAGACCTCTATGCAGGGATAGAGCATCAACAAACGGATGAGGTGGTACAATGTTTAAAACTAATCAGTAGACCTGGATGTGAAAAAATAGTTCGATATGCCTTTGAATATGCCAAACAGTATGGTAGAAAAAAAGTGACATGCTTTACGAAGGATAATATTATGAAACAAACGGACGGACTCTTTCATCAAGTGTTTGATGAGATAGCTGCTGAATATCCACATATCGAAAATGAACACTGGATCATAGATATAGGTGCAGCAAAAATGGCAGATACGCCAGAAGTGTTTGATGTGATCGTTATGCCAAACTTGTATGGAGACGTGCTGAGCGATGTAGCTGCGCAGATAGCAGGATCTGTAGGATTGGCAGGATCAGCCAATATAGGTGAAGAGTGCGCTATGTTCGAGGCTATTCATGGGTCAGCACCAAGACGTGCGGGTCAAAACATGGCGAATCCATCTGGATTATTGCAAGGCGCTATCCAAATGTTAACACATATCGGACAAACTGAGATCGCTGAAAAAGTCCAAAATGCCTGGCTAAAAACAATAGAGAGCGGAATTCATACATATGACATCTATGAAGACGGTAAGAGCAAAATGAAAGTCGGAACCAAAGAGTTCGCAGAAGCAGTCATCAAAAACTTAGGCCAAAAGCCAAGTCAACTTCCAGCAGTAAGTTACCAAAAAGATGTCAAACTAAATTTGCCAAAATACCAAAGAAAACCTGCAAAGAAAAAAGATCTTGTTGGAGTTGATTTTTTCGTTCACTGGGCGGATACCGATCCAGATCGTTTGGCTGCTATTGTCAAAAAAATTGAAACAGCAGACATTCAACTCAATATGATAACCAATCGTGGCATAAAAGTATATCCAGACGGTTTCTCTGAGACGTTCTGCACGGATCATTGGAGATGCAGATTTAAACCTCTCGATAGGAAATCCATAACAAAACAAACCATTATCGAATTATTGAGCGCGGCCGAAAAGAATCAAATAGATATTGTAAAAACAGAGAATCTATATGAGTTTGATAATAAGCCGGCCTATTCTCTAGGTCAAGGTCAATAATAAAGACTAAATCAAAGACCAATATGAATATTAGACTCATCAAAGGGAGCCATACTACTGCAGAAGCTATCGATTTAGCAACTCAGTTTATTCAAGTTAAAATTAAATTTAATGAGAACAAAATAGATCAAAGTGCAAATGAAGAAGATATAAAAATGCGTGAAAACCGCATCAAACAATTACTTGATCAGTTGCATGAATTGAAAAAAACATTAAAATCTCACAACGGTTTGTGTTCTATCGAGGCGGATTTTTTAGTTCATACAAATTAGTCATTCTTTACAGTTTGATTCCTAACTTATAATATCCCCTTTGGCACATCCTTATTTCCATAATAGAAAGCTTGCAATTGCAACTCAGCACGGAAAAGAAGCGGTTATGACTCCATTGTTGGTCAATAAGCTAGGGGTCGATATTGTTTTACTTCCTAATTTGGACACAGATGCCTTCGGTACATTTACTGGAGAAGTCGAAAGGTCTGTTGGCCCAATAGAGACGCTTCGAAAAAAATGTGAACTAGCATTCAAGACTTCAGGCTGCGAATTAATCCTAGCCAATGAAGGATCTTTTGGTATGCATCCGACTACATTTTTTACACATGCCGATGATGAGCTTGTCATGCTGTGGGATAAGAAAAATAATCTGGAGGTTGTCGCCCGAGAATTGACGACAGAAACAAATTTCAACGGCAGTGAGATAGAATCTGAAAAGCAGCTCGAAGAATTTGCCAAAAAGGTTTTATTTCCTAGTCATGCCATCATTTTACGAAATGGTCAAGACCGAAACGAAAGAATAGTAAAAGGCATTCAGGATAGAGCCCAACTATTGGCATCATATCACGAAATTTTGACCGAGTATGGAAAAGTCTATGCGGAAACGGATATGCGCGCGATGCACAACCCAACTCGAATGCGAGCCATAGCGTTGGCTACATCCAAACTAGTAGACAAACTATTCAATCTTTGCCCAGAATGTCAAACTCCAGGCTTTGATGTATCAAAAATCCTCGAAGGGTTGCCTTGCAGTCTTTGTAAACAGCCTTCGCGATCCATTCTATCTCACATTAGCATTTGCAGTCGATGCCAATTCACTGAAGAAAAACGATATCCAAAAAACATTCAGTACGAAGACCCTATGTTTTGCGACTATTGTAATCCATAAGGCCAACTCTCTTTAAGACAAATAAATCATCATGTCGTCAGAATTTGAAATTTTACACAGCAATCTAACAAACCCTACGCTTCTATTTTTTCTACTTGGGGTATTGGCTGTAAGACTTAAAAGTGATTTAGAGATTCCAGCACAAAGTATAAAATTTATTTCATTGTATCTTCTTTTTGCCATCGGCTTCAAGGGCGGACAAGAGCTTTCGCATAGCCACATTACGAGTGATGTGATTTACTCTACCATGTTTGGTATAGCGATTGCTACTGTGATACCTATTTATGCATTTTTTATACTGAAGCGTCGGCTCAATATAAGCGATTCGGCAGCTATAGCGGCCTCATATGGTTCAGTCAGTGCTGTTACGTTTGTAGCAGCCGTATCATTTCTGGAAATGCAAAATATAACTTTTGGTGGCCATATGGTGGCTATCATGGCATTGATGGAATCTCCAGCGATAATCGTAGGAGTCATTTTACTTACGAAATTTGAAAAATCACCAATTGATTCAAAAGGTATCCATTTCAGCCAGCTAGTCCATCACGCATTTACCAATGGAAGTGTACTCCTTATTTTAGGAAGTCTGATTATAGGATTTATAGCAGATACCAAACAGGCGGAAGGCATCAAACCGTTCACAACCGATATTTTTAAAGGATTTCTCGTTATATTTCTGTTAGAAATGGGCATGGTGACCGCTAAACGATTTTCGGCTTTTATAAAATATGGATGGTACGTTTCCTTGTTTGCAATTCTTTTGCCAGCATTTAATGGTTGCATCGTGGCCTATATGAGTCAGTTTGTCACCGATGACATTGGCAATCGATTTGTATTCGCTATACTTGCTGCAAGCGCATCCTACATTGCGGTTCCAGCAGCCATGAGATTGGCAGCTCCCAAGGCAGACCCAGGCGTTTATATCCCTATGGCATTAGGCGTTACGTTTCCATTTAACATCACCATCGGTATGCCTCTGTATTTTATGATAATCAATTACAAACCAACATAATTATAAAGGGAAAGCTGAAGGGTGGAGATCAGAAGTTACTTTTGCTATATGATCTAATTGGTCTAGCCTAGATAGGATTTCTCAACGGAACACAATATTGGCAAACATGAATAACCTATCAAGAAAGCAAGATTCCAAAAAGAAATAACCTCATAATGAATTTTAATAAATAGAACCATAGACAATTAAATTGCCATAAAACGAAATGCTCAGTAGATTCAAATAATTCTTTCCTTTCCTATTTCAGATAATGAAAACATACATATAGTCGAAGAGCAATCGATTTTATAAATCATCAAACTCATATAACGGATCCAAATAATCCTCGTGAGTCATGTTGCATAATTCTTTGATGAGTCCATCTTCAAGACTATAAACCCAGCCATGAATTTCTGGTCCTTTTCGTTTTTTCCATGCTCTTTGAACGATACTGGTTTTGGCGAGATTCATCACTTGTTCTTCCACATTTAGTTCTATGAGCTTATCCAATCGCTCACTAGCCTTTGTTTGATGATCTATCGTCTCGCGGTGCATTCTATAGACATCTTTTATGTTCCGAATCCACTTATTGATGAGGTCATAATTATGTCTAGACATAGCTGCTTTGACTCCTCCGCAGCCATAATGACCACAAACGATGATGTGATTGACCTCTAGGTGATCGACAGCATATTCGAGGACCGATAATAAATTCATATCGGTATGAATGACCATATTTGCAATATTTCTATGCACAAATATCTCGCCTGGTTGTGTCCCCGTCACTCTATCTGCTGGGACACGACTATCGCTACAGCCGATCCAGAGAAACTCTGGTTTTTGGACTGTAGATAACCTATTAAAAAACTCCGGGTCTTGCTTGACCACTTCCGTTGCCCACTCTTTGTTGTTTTGTAATAATTTTTGGTATGATGCTTTTAATTTACTTTTTGGCATGATTGATTATTTTTATTTTGTAGATGTAACTTGTATTTCAATTGGTAATAGCATAGATATCCTTAAATCCTTTCAATTCACAACTGATCTCTTTTAGAGGCGCTTTGATATCTTTAAATTCTTTGA
>CANHJR010000069.1 GCA_947461165.1 Saprospirales bacterium
ACGATGACTATTTCCAAATCCGAGTGCATGACCTGGGAGGCGAGAGATGTATTCAATGAAACCTGGATGCAATACCACGATACTTCCAAGGAGATACTAGATCCTTTTTTACACGATTTATTTAAAAACATTGGATCAGCGCATGAATATCGCTCTTTTGAATTCAGAACCAAGGTTGATTTCCCAAGAGAATGGGGGCTTGGGACGAGTTCTACTTTGATCGCGTTAATGTCTGATTTCTATAAGGTCAATCCTTATAATCTCAATTCTAAACTATTCTCAGGATCAGGATATGATATTGCTTGTGCATTTGCTTCGAAACCGATTACCTATGAGATAGATGATTTCAACAATCCCAATATTCAAGAAGTTGAACTCAAAAACACCATAACAGATTGTGTCTATTTTGTTTATTTGGGAGAAAAACAAAACTCAAAGGAGGAAATTAGAAAATACCATTCAAACAAAACGATTCACCAATCGACCATAAAAGATATCTCAAAAATTACTCAAAACATTTTGGACAACCAAACGCTAGATCATTGGATTGAACAACTAGAAAAACACGAAGATCTGATCTCAAAAGCTATTGGATCAAAGAAGATAAGCGAAACCAAACTCCTAGGTCTACCCTATTTCTCCAAATCACTTGGTGCTTGGGGTGGAGACTTTGCCATGATTCTAACCAAAGCAAGTCTTGACGAGGTCAAAGAGGGACTGATGAAATTCAATCTTGAAACCGTGATTTCATATGATGATATGATATTTCGCCATCACTGATCGTATCTAGCTATTTTCCAAAAACTTTTGTTCAAATGATCTAAGTAACCAAGGTCACTTTCACCGTATTCGTTTTGGCACCACTTCCAAAAGGCATAGAAGCTGTATTAATGACAATATCCTTGGATGCAATTCGATTGTGTTTTTTCAATATATCGATCAAATCCTCGATAGTTCTATCTGTGCCTTCAAGACCTTCATAGTAGAATCCTTTGACACCCCAGATCAAATTCATGGTGTATAAAAGAGGCTTATTGTCACTAAAAATAAATATTTTGGATTTCGGCCTGAAACTTGAAACTCGGAATCCCGTATAGCCAGACCTCGTGATTCCAATGATTGCTTTTGCATTCAGACTCTCAGCTAATGATACTGATGAAAAGCAAACCGCATCAGGCACGTAATCATCATTGTTTATATCCCCTAGATATCCCTCAACATGATAAATGTCAGAGTTATGTTCTATTTGACTTATAATTTTTGACATGGTTTCAATCACCTTGACAGGATACAACCCAACGGAAGTTTCGCCACTGAGCATCAAGGCATCTGCGCCATCCAATACCGCATTAGCGACGTCAGAAATCTCTGCTCTAGTTGGAAAGCTTTTGTCTGTCATACTCTCCATCATTTGAGTTGCCACGATTACTGGTCTTCCCTTCAAGTTACATTTTCGCACTATTTCTTTTTGGATCAATGGCACTTTTTCTAGTGGGATTTCAATAGCCAAATCACCGCGAGCCACCATAATTCCATCCGCAACATCAATGATTTCATCAATATTCTCAACAGCTTCTGGTTTTTCAATCTTAGCGATAACCTTCCGATACAGTCCATCTTCCTTGCCGATCATAGATTTTACAGCGATCACATCTTCTGCTTTTCGAACAAAACTCAAGGCAATCCAATTGGCACGATGTTTTACGGCAAACTCAAAATCTTCTCTATCCTTGGCTGTCATCGCAGGTATACTCGTACTCGTATTCGGAAAATTAACACCTTTCTTAGACTTTAGCTCTCCTCCTTCGAGGACCTTTACACGGATATTGTTTAGGTCAATCAAGGATGTGACGACAACTTTTAGTTTTCCATCATCGATAAGAATTTCCTCTCCTACCTTGACATCTTCTCCTAATCTGTCATAACTCACGTAAATCTTTTCCGCTGAGCTGACCTGTTTGATATTCGTAACGGCATATTCTTTGTTCATTTCCAGGATAAATGATCCATTTTCAACCTCTCCTACGCGAATTTTAGGACCTTGAAGATCGGCTAAAATGGCTATATGCGTGCCATGTTCTTTATTAAAATCCTTGACTTTTTGAAAACCTCGCTGGTGAAAGTCATAGTCCCCATGCGAGAAATTGAAGCGAAACACATCTACCCCATTTTTAATCATGTTTGCAAAAACATCTTCTGACTCGCATGCTGGTCCGTAGGTTGCGATTATTTTGGTTTGGTTGTCAAATTGAAAAAAATCTTGATTTGTCATAGTTGTTTTGTCTTTACCTTATTTATTTATAAAATCGTTTACTTTGTTGTAAAATTCTGTTGGATTATCGGCGTGAACCCAATGTCCAGAATCGCTCACGTACTCCAACTCGAAATTTGGATACAGATCAAATATCCGTCCACTCGTTTCTTTGTTTATATAGTTACTTCGATATCCACCGATGAATAATACCTTTCCGTTGAATCCTTGACTAGGAATTCTAGTAATCAAATATTCATATTCTCTTCGTAGAACTGGATAATTGAATTTCCACTCAAAAAGATGTGTATCCTCATTTCTACGTACATTTTTTGATATAAATTGAACCACACCTTCATCCTTTAGATCATCTCGAATAGCCATTTCAATATCCTGGCGTGAGGAATACGAATTGATCTCTAGCTTATCCAACATATTAAAAACCTCAGAATGGTGAGGGCTATATTCATATGGTGCCACATCAACAATTATTAGTTGGTTTAACCTGCTTGAGTGGTTGGCTGCAAAATCCATCGCTATTTTCCCTCCCATGGAATGACCAATCACATCTACCTTCTTTATACTTTCAGAATCAAGAACTTCCAGTATGTCATCACAGATTTCTTCAAAAGTCATGGAGTCTTTGTGAAAGGACCTTCCGTGATTTCGCACATCAATTGCAAGAACAAAATGGTCTTTTGACCATTGTTTTGCCAGACTCATCCAATTGTCTAAACTACCAAACAGACCATGTATGATGAGCAATGCTTGGTTTTTATGCTCTCCATATGTTTTATAATTCAACATCAAATTCAATCATTTCATTTTTTTCCGCTTTCTTAAAAAAGCATTCAATATTAACTCATAATTATCATCAATATCCACTTCAACAATATCTACACCAAATTGAATGCATTTTTGGCTTAAAAAGTTCACTTTACGGCTCATAAACTTTTGATACTGGGCTTTTATTTCATTTGGGATCAATTTAATTTTTTCATTAGACTCCATATCTACAAACTCTAGTGGGATGTTATCGTAGTCCAATTGAAGTTCTGTTTTAGATTGAGATACATGAAAGATGACAATTTCATGTTTTTGAAAAATAAGATGCTGCATCACCTGAACAAATTTATTTTCAAAACCCTCATTATCTAAAAAGCCATCTAAGAAATCAGAAAAAATAACAACTAAAGATCTTTTGGGCAATGTAAATGCTAACTGCTCAAGGCAATATATGATGTTCGATGAACCCGTTGTATCCGTTGTATTTAGATACTGCCATAAGGTGCTGTATATTTGTTGCTTGTTCTTCTCCGTCAACTTGGCCTCAATTGTCTGCAATATGGTATCAGAAAAAACGGTTAGTCCATATGCATCACGCTGTCTTTTGAGCAAATTCATAAGACTGGCAATAGCCACCACCGAAAAATCAAGTTTGTTTCGTTTGACCTGATAGGGGAAATGCATCGAACCTGAAACGTCCAAAACAAACTGACATTTCAGATTGGTTTCTTCGTCATACTTCTTAACAAATAATTTATCCGTTCGTGCATATACCTTGTAATCAATATTTCGAAGGTTATCACCGTCGTTGTACTGCTTATGTTCTCGAAATTCGGCGCTAAAACCATGGAAGGGGCTGCGATGGAGTCCAAGCAAGTATCCTTCTACTACTTTCTTTGCTAGAAGATCCAATTTTTCCAAAGAACGTATTTCACTAACTTCATTCATAGATGCACAAAGGTAATAAAATTCAATTCGACAAACATGAAACCTGCATATTTGTAAAATAAATCGATAATACTCGCGTTATGAATGCATAAAATCGATCGTAGATGATACAAACTTACACTTCCAATGATTTATTAACTTTGATTTATGGTGAAACGGACACTTGCGGTAGTTTCAAAATAAAACAAGAAATTCTTCAAAACCCAGAATTAGCGAAAGAATATCGAGAGTTGAGATCGACCAAGTCCGCTCTTGACAGCCACCACATGAGCCCTAATAAAGCTACCATTTCAAACATTCTGAAGCTGAGCCAAAAAGGTATTAAGGAGCTAGGCTAAGAATAGCTTTGTGTTTCTTCTGAAACGTATTCGATAGCGATGTTGGATATTTTAAACATCGTCTCGCTATCAGCTGAAAGCTGATATTTTCGCTGGCAGACCACACGCTTGATTCCACTATTGATGATGAGCATGGCGCAGGTTCTACAAGGAGTCATTCGACAATACAATGTAGCACCATCTATCGATATTCCTCTTTTTGCAGCTTGACAAATCGCATTCTGCTCCGCGTGTACCGTGCGCACACAATGCTCAGAGATCCTCTCCCCTTCATCTATATGCATTGTCTTCTTGATCAAATGTCCTGCTTCATCACAGTGCTGATGTCCAGCTGGAGAGCCAACATAACCCGTAACAAGCAATTGATTTTCCTTGACGATAATACAGCCACTTCGTCCTCGATCACAAGTAGCTCTTTTGGATACGGTATCCATAATTTCCATAAAATATTCATCCCAACTTGGTCTTATATATTCACTCATAGATCTTGTTTGATTTTGGAAAGAAACAAATCAACCTGTCGATGCAGATCATCCAAATTGCTATTGTTATAGATTTTGACGTCAGCTAGGGCAATACAGGCACTTAAATTTTGATGATTGGGATCTATCGATTTCATTTCTCTATTCTCATCATCTACAAATTTTTGAAATGAAATCAGATCGGTTTCGCTTTTTCGATCCGTTATTCGCTCATATCTCACAGCAATGTCGGCATCGACCGCAATAAGGTAAAATTTGCCTAAACCTTTAAGTCGTTGGATTTCGCCCTCTGTTCGAATGCTTTCGATGATAGCTGGCCGTCCCATCGCTTTGGCCTCCTTATAGAGTTCTTCAATGATATAACTCGATGAATTATTCTCAGTCCTAAGTCTATTGGCTAATTCGGTAAACGTATCGCGATTGGTTGGTTTTCCTTCAGAATGTAAGACCTTGGTCAAATAATTTCTAACTGAAAAGTGAAGATACCCATGATTACTTTTAAGATAATCAACAACAGTTCCTTTGCCGGCACCGATGGTGCCCGTTATCCCAAGAATGACCATTACTAATCTCCTGAATTTTTAAATTTTGTTTTAAGAACCTTGAGTACTATTGGCAGAATTGATATAAACACGATCAATAATACTACTTTTTCAAAATTAGCCTTGATTATAGGAATGGTGCCTAAAAAACAACCTAGCAACGTAATCGAAGAAACCCAGAGGATTGCTCCTGCTATACTATAAGATAAAAAAGTCTTGTACGGCATTTCTCCTGCTCCTGCGACGAAGGGTGCCACTGTGCGAACGATTGGAATAAAGCGTGCAAGAATGATTGTTTTGCCACCATTCTCGGCAAAATATTTTTCAGTTTCGTCAATATGCGACTTTTTCAATAAGAAAAGTCTTTCTCTTGTTTGGACATAGTCTCCGAACTTACGACCTATAAAATAATTCAAATTATCACCCAAAAGTGCTGCAAGAATCAATAAGGGAATCACTATCCACAAATTGATCTCACCAGTGGTCGCAGAAATCAAACCAATTGAAAAAAGCAAGGAATCTCCGGGCAAAATTGGCATTACCACAACACCCGTCTCTACAAAAACAATTAGAAATAGAAATGCATAAACCAAGCTTCCATGGCTAGAGATAAATAAAGATAAAACGGTGAGTGGATCTTTAACAAAATCGAATAGGTACTGTATATATTCCAAAATATTGAGTGTTTACAAGTCACAAATGTAAGCGATTTTTGAAGTTTATTGATTCAATAAATAAGTGAATAGATTCCACTAAGACTCTAAACAAGATCTGATACTTAAAAGGATGAGATTAGTTTTACTTTTTTATTATTGTGCTCACTCAACAAAAATAGCAAATGACAAAGCAAACGAAAGTCTTTATTATTCTAGCATGTATTTTCGTTTCTAACGTGATTTTAGCGGAATTTATTGGCGTCAAAATATTTTCACTAGAATCTACCATTGGTTTTGAGGCTAGAAATTGGTCATTTTTCGGTATGCCAATTCAACTCAATTATACTTGTGGTGTCATTATTTGGCCAATCGTGTTTGTGATGACGGATATTATCAACGATTACTATGGGCGAAACGGTGTTCGTATGCTTACCTATATCGCTGTCGGTATTACAATGTATGCTTTTTTGGTGTCCAATCTCGCGATTCATGTCAGTCCAGCTTCATGGTGGATCAGTTCTAACAAAGCAATTGGGGTTCCTGATAATAATATGGCTTTCAAAGCAGTTTTTGGCCAAGGAAATAATATCATTGTAGGATCATTGATCGCTTTTGTTTTAGGTCAATTTCTTGACATATTTATATTCAATAAAATCAAAGAGAAAAAAGGGCAAGGAGCAATTTGGATACGAGCGACAGCCTCTACTATGGTTTCACAACTTTTAGATAGTTTTGTCGTTATTTATATTGCATTTTAT
>CANHJR010000070.1 GCA_947461165.1 Saprospirales bacterium
CAAACCAATAAGTCAAAAATTAAGTCCTCAAACATACTTGCTAGGGGCAGATGCACTTGGTCGAGATATTTTCAGCAGGTTGGTCATTAGTGCTCGAATCTCTCTAATGGTTGGTCTGTTCGCTGTTGTTATTTCCCTGATTATTGGGATTATCTTGGGTGTTTTAGGTGGATACTATGGAGGAAGGGTAGATTTTTTTATTCAATGGGTTTCATCGGTTTTTTGGGCTATTCCTACCACGCTATTGGCTATCGTATTCTTAGTTGGCTTCAAGGGAAGCAATGATAAGCAAATTTGGCTCGTTTTTCTAGCAGTCGGTCTCACCTTGTGGCTGGAGACAGCTCGCCTTGTTCGCGGTTTGTTTTTACAATATCGAAAAGCAGAATTTATTGAAGCAACGTATGCTCTAGGATATCATGATCTCCGAATCATATTTCGGCATATTCTTCCAAATACGATACCAACATTGATTATCATTTCTGTATCTAATTTTGCATCAGCTATCTTGATGGAATCTGGATTAAGTTATCTCGGTCTTGGGGTGCAACCTCCTTCTCCATCCTGGGGCAATATGCTGCGCGAATATTATGCCTATTTGGGAACTGATTTGAGTTACATGGCTTTCTTTCCGGGTATTTGTATGATGCTATCTGTGTTTGCATTCTTTGCCATTGGTGCTGGATTACGAGATGCCTTTGACGTTAAAGTATAGATAAAAATAGAAAAATAGTGAAAACTACAAACCAGCCATGATGCTATAAAAATGATAGATTTCTAGAACATGTAGGTTTCTTTTACTTTCGTTTTTCTTCTGCGATTTGAAATTATATCTACCTTTGGCTTTTTATATCTATCACTTGTTTCAGTCATAGACTTATCAGAAACTTTTATAAAATTACATAACTTAAATGCAACGATATTTCGCTCAAAACTGGCACCTAAACGAGCCTTTTCTTTTATCTGAGGAGGAGAGCAGACATTGTATTTCCGTCATGCGAAATGCTATAGGCAACCATTTAACCGTTCTAGATGGTGCCGGGAATTTAATTCTTGCCAAAATAATGGATCCACATCCAAAGCGAACATCGCTTCAATACCTCGAAACCATCCGAACAAATCCTGCAAAGCACAATCTTCATATCGCCATTTCACCAACCAAATCCAATGATCGCATCGAATGGTTTTTAGAAAAAGTTTGTGAAATTGGCGTTGGAAAAATTACGCCTATCTTATTTGAAAGAACGGAACGCTCCAAAATCAATCTCGATCGATGGAACAAAATAATCGTAGCATCCTGCAAACAATCTTCCTTGCTTCATTTCCCTATTCTTGCAGAACCTAAAAAATTTCAAGAATTTCTAAGCGAGATCAACTCGAACCAAAAACTTATTGTCTGTGCAATTGGAGCACCCTCACGCCTATCCAAAATCGATACCACAAAAGAAAACATCCTAGTAATAGGCCCTGAAGGCGATTTTACCGCTGAAGAATTGAACCAAATCAAATCAAAAAATGCAGAGGAAATTTCCATTTCTGAAAATATTCTGAGAGTAGAAACGGCGGGAATTGTTGGTGCTACCCTATGGAATAGTTTGATGGAATAGCCCTTATTCTGCTCCTAAATATTTTTTATAATTCGCAATCGCCTGATCACGTGATTCGCGATAATCTACAATAGGTTTTGGATATCGATCCGTTCCGTATTCTGGTACCCATCTTTTGATGTATTTATAATCTTTGTCAAAACGCTCTATCTGCAATTCAGGATTGAAAATTCGAAAATAGGGTACGGCATCACAGCCTGTACTTGCAGCCCATTGCCAACCGCCAACATTACTAGCCAACTCAAAATCAAGAAGCTTGCTCGCAAAATAACGCTCTCCCAACCGCCAATCGATCCATAGATTTTTTGTGAGAAAACACGACACAACCATTCTGACACGATTGTGCATATAACCCGTTTCATTCAGTTCGCGCATTCCGGCATCCACAAGAGGAAACCCTGTGATTCCTTGACACCAAGCCTGAAAAACTGTCATGTTGTTTGACCAAACAATTCGTTCATAATTCTTCTTGAAACAATTCTGCATTGACTCGGGAAAATGATACATGATTTGAGCATAGAACTCTCTCCAAATCAATTCATTGAGAAATTTTTCCTCATGCATCGTTTGAATCAAAATCTTTCGAATGGATACCAGTCCAAATCGGAGTGAAACACTCAATTTGGAGGTATGACTCAAGGAAGGAAAATCTCTGTTTTCGCTGTATTTCGTCAAAAATTGATTTTGAATATTAATCGTTGGAACCTCGATTTTCTGATAGTCAAAACCGATGGATTTCAATTCTGGAAATTCTATTTTGCAAGAAGACAATTTATTGAGTTTGCTTTCAGATTCACAAATTTCGATCTTAGTCCTTGCCAATTTTTCCTTCCACCTTCGAGAATATGGCGTAAAAACCGTATATGGATTCTGATCAGCCTTCAAGACCTCATTTGGTTGAAAAATAAGATGATCCAAAAACTTCTGATGAGGAATGTTTTTGCTGTTGAGAAATTCAACAACTTCTTGGTCTCTTAGAATAGCATATGGCTCATAGTCTTTGTTAAAAAAAACTTGACTTGCATCAAATTCTTTGACAATATTTGCCCAAACTTCTATAGGCTTTCCATAATAAATCTTAAGTGAAGATCCATACGATTGAAAAACCTCATGAATTTGATTCAATTGATTATAAATAAGGCCTACGCGCTTATCTTCTTTATCCTCTAATTTGTCAAGAATATCCTTATCAAAAATAAAAACTCCTTGTGTCAAACCATCTTGTAACGCGGCATTGAGCCCAACATTATCGTCTATTCGAAGATCTCTTCGAAACCAAAATATATTCATAAAAAAATTAACTTATTTCGATAGCAAGCATACTGATGTCATCCTTTAAATCCTCTTCTACATCTATGCTTTTGATGCCTCGTTCAAAAAAGGAGATCACGTCCTCCGTTTTAGCATGCATGCACTCCTTTTGCAAGACATATTTCAACTCTTTGAAAGACAAAAACTCTTCATGGTCATAATTCAAATTGAGAAGCCCATCGGTATACAAAAAGAGTTTCGTATTCTCTGTAATCATTTTTGTTCCGTACTCAAGAAATTGCAATTTTTCGAATGCCCCAAGGATAGTTGTTCCTTTCTCCAACCATTCAAACTCGTTTTCGTTATAAAGAGCGATAGGAAGGTGTCCACAGTTGGCATAAACCAATCGTCTATCCTTCATATTATATACAGCCAGAAATAGTGTCAAAAATTTTGCTCCTTCGGTCAAATGATACATTTTTTCGTTGAGCTTTTCGATGACTGGTAAGAGATTATTTTCTGCAGCTAAGACTGCCTTTGCAAGCGCTTGATAATTAGCCATAACAATCGCGGCATTTACACCTTTGCCAGAAACGTCGCCGATCGAAAACCCAATTTCATGCTCATTTATTGGATAAACGTCATAGAAGTCGCCACCTACTTGCTGATGAGGACGATACAAGCCAGATGCTTTAAACTGATTATTGTTGAACAATGTTTTTGGGATCAGAAGTCCTTGCATCTTAGAAGCTAACTCCAAATCTTTTCGAAGGAATGTGGTATCAATCTTTTGAGCCTTGATTTGCTTCAAATACATAAACTCCAGTATCGCTTTGACAAGGGTTTCTATCCGTTTATATTTATCAATATTGCTGCTTGGGACAGAAACTCGACTCGCCAAGTCGCGATCATAATGATAGAAAAAAGTATGATAGGCACCTTCACGATCTAGCTTGACCTCCATAATCTCTTTACCTTTTTCCAGATAGTCATACAGTGCTATCTTGTAGGTCAGAATCTCTACCTCTGAAAATAGAGTAAACAAGAGCTCCTCAAATGCATCTAAATTCTTATTGGCAGAAATCAAATCAATAAA
The DNA here is from genome assembly GCA_947461165.1 of Saprospirales bacterium. Classification (GTDB taxonomy): domain Bacteria; phylum Bacteroidota; class Bacteroidia; order Chitinophagales; family JADJOU01; genus CHPMRC01. The sequence goes on from CANHJR010000070.1 coordinate 3,952, forward strand.
ATTTTGATTATAATTGATTTCTCCTTGTATCATTGCTATGGATTGACCGATGTATTAAAAATAGCGAGATAATGACAAAAACTAGCGGCCATTACAAAGATGTGCCAAACGGTGTGACTATATTCATGTTTTTTATTGACATAAAACAAAACACCCACCAAATACATGAGCCCACCAATAAGAACGAGTATAAAAATATCGTGGGGCATTGCATTCACAATTGGTTTGATCAAGAATAATACCATACAGCCAAGAAAGACATAAAGGCCTATCGAAAAAGTCTTAAAACGTCCCATAAAAAAAAACTTCATCACGATACCACCAATCAAAATCAACCACAGAATCGCAAGAAATATGGCGCCGAGTGGGTTTTCGATATACTTGTTTATAACTGGCGTATAGGTGCCGCCTATCAGAAGATAAATGGCCATATGATCCATGGTACGAAGCTGAGTCTTGAGCTCACGATCTTTGACATAGTGATATAATGATGATGTGGAATAAACTGCAATCAATCCAATAGAAAATATAACCAAACCGGTAATGTTTATCCTTTCTATTTGAAGGCTGGCACGATATATTAAGTATGGACACGCCACCATATAAAATGCTAGTGCAAACAAATGCGTAGAATAGTTGAGCTTCTCTTCTAGCTCCGTGTAGTCACGATATGTTCCCAAGTTTGTCTATTTATCTCCGTTAAAAACTTTGTGATGCCATTTGTTTTGGATAACCCCATTTTGTATTTTTAATACACCTGGATTAGAGCGAATCATTGTTTTTAAGGCAGTTTCATCCACTCGAACGATATCCATAACAGAGCCTACTTTCTTTTCTACGGCAGCGTCGCCTTTACCAACCATAAAGTAAACGTTCAATCCTTTGGCACGCATTTCCGTGGCAAATGGGATCAGTTTTTCATCAATAGCTTTGATGTCTGATTTATCGATATTGTAACAGACTATCCAATATGAAACAGTTGGCTCATTCAGAATACTCATAGTGACATCATTTCCATCCTTGTCCTCAAATCTCAAATTATGTATTGGAGCAGGAATACCTTCCTTTATCACACTATCAATTCTGTCTTTATAAACCCAGTTGGTATCCATTGGAATGTTATTGATTCCAAATCGCTGATCCTGCCCAGTTGCTTTATTGGTGTAGATCAAAATATTTTCAATGATACTTGGTTCTATCTCCTTCATTTTTTCGTTGATGTTGTTGCCAATTGCATATGGTCTAAAATCAACAGGAGGTTCGTTAAAATAGGTATTATAAAAACAAAAAATGGTAGCCACAGTAAGACCTCCAATCATAATCATATTGTAAATTTTACCTGAAAACAACTCCGATATTTTGTGGTGCTTTTTGGCTAAAAAAAGTGATAAGATGGTTAAAAATATATCCTTATAAAATGTTTCCCAAGGCTTCAATTTCATGAAATCGCCGAAACAACCACAATCAGTGACCTTCATTTTTGAAATAGTGAACGAACATCCAATACCATTTCCGGTAGTCTTGATATAAATGAAATATAACAAGACCAATACAGACATTGTTAAAATTCCCTGAAATCTTTTGTTATGGTTTTGAATAAAGGCCGCACCAAAAAGAAGAAACAATAATATCGCAGAAACAATTAAAACCGGTTGGCTCAAACAAAAACCAGACAAATAAGAATACCCCGTGAGATATAGAAAAAACAAATTAATGCCTAAAAGCCCCAAAGATGTCCATCTTGCTCTCCAGCCTATGATAATCGCTATTCCAAGAATAATTTCAAAAATAATCATCCCAAGTGCAAATGCAATATTGAAATGAGTCATGTTTTCCCAAAAAGAAGCCCAGCCATCGTGAGCAAAACTTTCAAAGTAATCTTTCATTTTATATCCTGTTCCCGTAGGATCTATCCCTTTGACTACTCCTGAGAATATAAACAAAAGACCTACAAAATACTGAACTACGTTAAGAAGGAATCCATCACCATTTCTTTTTAGTCGATTGCGAAAGAAAGAAAGAATCAATGAAATGATTGCGATGGAGATAAATAGTTCTTGAACTGTCATAATCTTTTGATTTTGGTCAAAGATAAATTCAAAATTTCAAAATGAAATGAAAAGAAAATCATTATGAGAATTATTAACAGTTCACGCTTGAAACTAGATTATATTTGAATCTTATGCCTCTAACCGTTCGTTGTTTAGAATTTATTCGGAAAAAAACTGATCAGACGCCTCCTGATTTCCTAGAAAATATAGATAAAAAAGTCATCGAGCGAAATTTGACAATGGTGTATGGCCAAATAAAACTCACGCCCTTATGATCGTCAACATTTCGCCACTAAACCTTACTTCTTTAAAATCTGCAGAAATCACTGGACGAAAAATCTTAAGCTCTAAGATTTACTTGAATTGTTAAGTTGACATTCCTTTCTGTTTATTTCGAGTATTCCTCCCGATAAATTTTGATCAGAATCAATAAGAGTGAGATCAATAATGGGCCATAAATGATACCTAAAAACCCAAAGATGTTGAGTCCAGCCAAAACTCCAAGAAAAGTCACTAAAGGGTGGGTGCTGTCAAATTTTTTCATTAAATACATTCGCAAAACATTATCAGAAGAACTGACGATAACAACACCCCACAATACAATAAAAACACCAGAAGCTTCTTGCCCTGAGAAATAGGTCAAAACACCCAATGGTATATAAACTAATGCCGCACCAAAAAATGGTAGCATCGCAAGAAAAAACGTTGCAACAAACCATATAAACGAATTATTGGTGCC
>CANHJR010000071.1 GCA_947461165.1 Saprospirales bacterium
CTTACTTCCAAAATTTGAAAACGGCAGCAAATAAAAGCTGTGAACTATAATTGACCTAATCCGACCAAGGTTATCACAGTGCCATCAAAAGAGAATGATAGGGTAGACGATCAAGTATTGGTTATTACTTTTCTATTTGGAGTTGTAATGATTTTTTAAAGCCAAAGTATTTGATTTGTTTAATTAAGAAAAACACCTACACTATTGTGCATGTTGGATTTATGAGATGTTTTTCTTAGATACAAAAAATGAGATATCATGTCCTACTTACCATCCAAGATAATAGGTGCGCTTCCTTTTCCCATAATGACTATTTTGGCGTTTTGAGAGCTCGCTAGTTCTTTGTAGGCCTTGATTTGTTCGTACTGCAATTGCTTGTCTGTAAGTGATTGGTTTATGATGTTTTGGTAGTCTGAAATACCTTGTGCTTCTACTCGTTTTCTTTCAGCTTCTTGTTTTTCCTTTTGCAGGACGAATTGCATTTTTTGTGCTTCCTGCTCAGCCTGAATTTTTTCTTCGATAGACTTTTTTACACGATCAGGCAAGGTGATGTTGCGTATCATTAACTGTTCCAAAACCAAACCCCTGTTTTTAAAATCAGATTCAATGGATTTGAAAATTCGATTTTGAAACTCATCTCTTCTTGTAGAATATAATGCGACAGCCTCATAATAAACAGCGTTATCGCGAATTTTGGTTCTAGTGATCGGTCTGACGATGACATCTCGGTATTCTGTTCCAACATTGCGAAGTAGGTTAGGTGCCATATCTGGCTTGACCGAATATAAAACTGTCAAATCGATGACGACTTCCAATCCATCTGCCGTTAATACTTTAATAGCGTCATCACCTGATTTTTCTCCTTCATCATGGACAGAACTCATCGTATAATTTTGTGTCTTAATATCCATTTCAGTGACATTATATATCGGATTTACGATATTGAGCCCACTAGACAATGTTTCATTGCTAACCTTGCCAAACATAGATTTGACCCCAACTTGACCAGTTCCGATTTGAACAAAAATAGAGGTCATAAAACTCAGCAAAAAAAGCACAATGCCAAGAATTTTTCCATAATGAAACATCTTCTTTGATTTGTCATCAAACGACTTTGAGAACAAAAAATAACTAATAGCAAAAATGACTAAGCCAAGGATCATTAGGAACATAGTATGAGGGTTTTATTCAATTACAACATAAAATAACAAAACTAAGTTCTAAAAATCGTATTTGGAAATGTTAAATTGTTAAGCAATTGAAGGTTAGCAAATTAGATTTGCTATTTAAAGCAATTCTCTCACTTCAATCTTGTCTCCAATAGAAAATGTTGGACATTGCTTTCCTATTTCGATGGCCGCTTCGAGATTTTCCGCATGGACTATATATAGACCACCAAAAGCGATTTCAGGATAAGGAATCTCGCGCTGCTGAATCGAGCCATCAACCATTTCAAGCAAACAGCCTCGACCATTCAATCCATAACCATTAACAAAAACACCATTTTTTGCCAATTTATTGGCCCATTGTATATGTAATTGAATAATTTCTTGCAATTCGTTGTCTGGTCTTGAAGTTCGTATATCTTCACGTATAATTAAAATAAACTGTTTCATTGCCTTGTTTTTGTGTTTTATCTGGGCTATATCAAATCCGAGTGAAAAAGATGCTCATTGCTTAGTCAATGAGGTTGATCTCCAGTCAACTTCAATTTTCTAGTTATAAATTCTTTCAAAATGATCTCATAATCCCAGCTAAATATATCTTTTCCAAAGCTGATCATTCGACCTTCATATTGAAATTGTAACTTATCATTTTTATGTGCGTTTGCTATAACTTTATCTTGAGTTTCAAAACCAAAATAGTCTATGTGTTCTGACTTTAAAGGATGATCTGCTAGCTTGAATTCTTTGTCTGAGAAGTTGATTTGATCTATTTTTCCCAATTCAAAGTATTCTGAGGACTTAACAAATAAGCCGCCTTGCTCTAGTATTAAATAGGTTGACCCAAGAATCATTTTTTCACTTCGAAATATTTGTTTCAAGAATGAAAAACTCACCAAGAAATAAACGAAAATTATCGCTAATATAATGAGGTTCATCAGCCATAATTTGAAATTGAACAAGTCGATATGAGGTATGGTGAAAATAGCAATACTAAAGGTGATACCGCCATATAACAAAAATAGAAATAACCAAAAAACTTTCTTTTTATAGAAAGAAAGTTCCTTTAAAATAAATTCAATTGTTTCTCCCGAGGTTATTGCTAACATTGAATTTAGGAATGGATGATTTACAGCATTTCTAAAAACTCATCAAACAAGTATCCACTATCATGTGGGCCTGGTGAACTCTCAGGGTGGTACTGCACCGAAAAGGCTTTTTTTCCTTTGATACGAATTCCCTCGATTGTGTTATCATTGAGATTGATGTGCGTTATTTCGATATTCGAATTGGACTTTAGAGATTCTTCATCTACTCCAAATCCGTGGTTTTGAGAAGTGATTTCGCTTTTTTGATTTATCAAATTCTTCACTGGATGATTCAATCCTCTATGACCATAGTGTAATTTATAGGTACTAGCTCCTGCTGCCAAGGCTAAAATCTGCTGTCCAAGACAAATTCCAAAGGTAGGAATATTTTTGTCTAAAATAGCCTTTGTGTTCTCTACTGCATAATCCATACTTGCAGGGTCTCCAGGGCCATTGGATAGGAAAATTCCTTGAGGATTCCAGGCGAGAATCTCTGAAATCGGTGTTTTGGCAGGGAAGACTCGGAGTTGACAATTTCTAGATAAAAAACAATTCAGTATGTTTTGCTTAATACCAAAATCATATACTGCAATTCTAAATTTAGCAGAATCACTTCCTAGGTCATATGGGGTTTGCGTACAAACCTTACTAGACAATTCGGAGCCCTTCATTTTTGGAGCTTCAGCCAATTCTTTTTGAAGTTCTTCAATCGTCTTATCCTCAGTTGTAAGAATGGCATTCATCGCTCCTTGTCTGCGAATGATTTGAACCAATTTTCGAGTATCAATATTGTGAAGTGCAGGTACATTGTGCCTTTCAAAATACTGTTGCAAAGATTCTGAGGATATAGCACGAGAAGCTTTGTCGCTAAATTCACGACTGATCATTCCAAAAATGGATGTTTTTGGATTTTCTTCATCTGCCTTCATAGTGCCATAATTGCCAATATGATTGGATGTCATAACAAGCATCTGACCATAGTAGCTTGGGTCTGTAAATAGCTCTTGGTATCCAGTCATACCCGTATTGAAGCAAAGTTCACCAACCTTCGTTGTACTCGCGCCGGCAGCGATTCCTTCAAATATATCACCATTTTCTAAGACTAGAATTCCTTTTTTGGACATTGTACTGGACTTGTTTTATATAAATTATGTACTATAAACTCTCAAATACGATGGCCGTAGCTCCACCGCCACCATTGCATATTCCCGCAGCACCATACTTTGCTCCTTTGTTTTTCAGTACGGATAGCAAGGTACAAGCAATTCGTGCACCAGAACTGCCTATTGCGTGCCCTAAGGCAACAGCTCCGCCATAAATATTTGATTTACTGGCAGGAATGTTCATTTCTTTAAGATTCGCCAAAGCGACAACTGAAAATGCTTCATTGATTTCGAAAAAATCAACTTGCTCCATTGTGATTCCTGCGCGTTTGACGGCTAGTGGAATTGCTAAAGCTGGTGCGGTTGTGAACCAATCTGGATCTTGTTCGGCATCCGCATATGAAACAATTTTAGCAATTGGTTTTAAGCCTAATGATTCCATCTTTTCCTTACTCATAAGAACCATAGCAGCAGCACCATCGTTTATTTTAGAGGCATTTACTGCCGTCACCGTTCCATTTTTATCGAATGCCGGCTTCACGGTTGCTATTTTGTCCCATTTAATGTTTTTATATTCGTCGTCTTCAATTACAATTTTAGGATCACCGCCACGTTGTGGAATTTCAACTGGTATCAATTCGTTTGCAAAGGCGTTTTCAGCATAAGCAGCCTGCGCTCTTTTGTATGATTCTGTCGCATAGGCATCTTGATCCTCACGAGAAAATTCATATTTTGATGCACATATTTCAGCAATATTGCCCATCATATTTTTCTTAAAAGGATCTTGTAATCCATCTCGAACAATGGCATCAATGATTTCGCCATTTCCATATCGATATCCATTTCTACCATTTGGGATATAATAAGGTGCATTGGTCATACTTTCAAAACCACCAGCTATGACTACCTCGTGAAGCCCTAATTGAATAGATTGTGCGCCCAATGCTATCGATTTTAATCCTGAAGCACAAACTTTATTTATTGTGGTGCAATTTGTATTGACGCTCACTCCTGCATTCAGCGCTGCTTGTCTAGCAGGGGCTTGACCGTTATTTGCTTGTAAGACATTGCCTAGAATAACTTCTCCAACATCTTCACCTTTGAGTCCAATTTTATCCATAACCGCTTTCACGGCTATTGTTCCTAGTTCTACTCCTGATTTTGCGCTCAATGAACCGTTAAAAGCACCGATTGGTGTTCTGCCATAGGCTACGACAAATACTTCTTTCATTTATTTGATTTTAGAATGTGATGCAAAGATAGAAACATGAACAAAACTGACCAATCACAATATCAAGAATGTTGAAAAATAAAATTCTTAAACCCAGATTACGCGTTAAAGCTTATTCGCCTCGGTTTTGGCTTCAATCAAGGTCGTATCAAATACAAATGATTGCTCAAAAGCTTTTTTTGCTTCTTTTTTATTTCCAATGCTTAGCTTGACCTTTCCTATCATATAATAGGCCAAGGCATTTGATGGGTCAACTGCAATACACATTTCAAATCGAGATTGTGCACCTTTTAAGTCCTTTTTCTCAAACAAAATAACACCAAGGTTATACAAGGCATTGGCATCTTGAGCATTTTTTATGACCTGTTGGTTGTAGATTTCAGCAGCCTTGTCGAGATTGCCTTTTGTTTTATAATAAAAAGCCTTTTGCGAAATCGCAGTGGTATTATTTGTATTGGCTCGCGATGCATTATCAAAATATTGAAGGCAAAGGTCATTTTTTTGTTTGGCATAGATTTGACCTAAAAGTTCAAAGGGTTGATCCCAGGTTGGGTCTTGTTCACTTGCCGTAATAAAATTTGAAATAGCCTTGGCGTCATTGTTTGATTCCATATAAATGATTCCTTTATACAAATATGCCTCTGGATTGAATTTGTCACGCTTCAATGCATTATTTAAGTGATTGATCGCATCTTGATATTTCTTGAGAATAACACAATATTTACCTTGCTTGACGTGATATCTAGGTGAATATGGATCGATTTTGATAGCGTGATCCAATGCTGCAATAGCCCGGTCAATATTCAAATTATCAGCAAAAAAATCGGAAAGAATCTCAAAATATTCAGCCTTGCTCGAATCATAACTGACCATTTTGTAAAAATCATTCAATGCCTTTTCGTTTTCTTTTCTTTTCCAATACAATTGACCTCTTTGAGAGTATAGGCGTGCATTTCGAGGTGAATCAATTAGTTGCTCTTCAATTTCGAAAATTTTTGATTCTAAGGCATCCTTTGGAACCCTTGCTGGCTCATCTTTTTGAAAATAGTTACATGAAATGCTAGCAAATAAAACGGAAATTAGAACGATATACTTCATGTTGTAAAAATAAGGTTTTCCGCCCAATACCATTTTATTTTGAATAAAAATAATATAATCTAAATCGAATATCTATTTTTGCAAGGAACTAAACAAAACGAAAAAAATGAATATTGCAGTAATTGGAGCTGGAACAATGGGAAATGGTATTGCACACGTTTTTGCTCAGTCTGGATTTCAGGTAAGTTTGATAGATGTATCACAAGAAGCCTTGGATAAGGCGATATTGACGATTACTGCCAATCTGGATAGACAACTTCAAAAAGGGATCATCGATGAGGCGGCCAAGTCTTCGACGATAGATAGAATGAGAACATTTACAAATATTCCTGGGGGTGTTATTAATGCTGATTTGGTTGTTGAGGCGGCAACAGAGAATGAAGATTTGAAATTAAAAATTTTTAAACAAATAGATGAATCGGCTCCCGAAAAAGCCATTCTTGCAAGTAATACATCCTCTATTTCGATTACTAAAATTGCATCTGCTACAAAGCGACCAGAAAAGGTTATTGGAATGCATTTTATGAATCCAGTGCCTGTTATGAAATTGGTAGAGATTATAAACGGTTATGCTACCGAAAAAGAAGTAACCAAAACAATCATGGATTTATCGGCAAAGCTTGGAAAGATTCCAGTTGAGGTCAATGATTATCCAGGCTTTGTAGCTAACAGAATTTTGATGCCAATGATCAATGAGTCTATTTATACGTTATTTGAAGGCGTTGCTGGTGTCACGGAGATCGATAACGTGATGAAGCTTGGTATGGCTCATCCAATGGGCCCGCTTCAGTTGGCAGATTTTATTGGGTTAGATGTATGTCTCGCGATTTTGAGAGTAATGCATGATGGCTTTGGCAATCCGAAGTATGCACCTTGTCCGCTACTTGTAAATATGGTGACTGCTGGTCATACTGGACGCAAGTCAGGAAAAGGATTTTATGACTATGCGAACAAAGAGAGCAAAGATCTTGTTGTAA
>CANHJR010000072.1 GCA_947461165.1 Saprospirales bacterium
AGACCTGAAACGATCTCAAGACAAATGGGAAATGTCAACAAATAACGGATTTTACCTATATGACTATCTCGTGATAGCAAGTGGTGGTGCGCAGAAGCCTAGAGATCTTGATTTTTTATCATCCATCGGAATTCAAACCATATCGCCAGTCCCTTCCTTGTTCACGTTCAAAATACTAGATAAAAATCTTACGAGCCTTATGGGTTTGTCTGTGAACAAGGCGACTGTCAAAATAGTTGGCACCAAACTTTCAGAAACAGGACCTGTTCTGATCACACACTGGGGTCTTAGTGGGCCTGCTGTCCTTAAATTGTCAGCTTGGGGTGCATTTGTCCTGCACGAAAAGAATTACGAATTTGATATTCAAGTCAATTGGCTTGAAGACAAAAATGATCTTGAAACGCTGACGACTCTTTTACAAATCCAAACCAAGCACCCAAAAGCTACTATTTCAAATCAAAAAATATCAAATATACCGGCTAGGTTATGGTCCTATCTTCTCAGCAAATCAGAAATTCTAGAAACAAAGAAATGGTCTGAGTTGTCAAAAAAAGATCTGAACAGATTCACTCACAATCTCGTACAGTCGAATTTTTCTATTCGAGGAAAAACGACTTACAAAGAAGAATTTGTGACCGCTGGTGGCGTTGAAACGGAACAACTAAACGCATCAAAAATGGAACATAACCATCATCCAAACATCTATTTTATCGGAGAAATAACGAATATCGATGGCATAACAGGAGGATTCAATTTTCAAAATGCCTGGACAAGCGCTGTCGTATGCGCTCGAGATATCATGCAAAAAGCCAAGTCTTAGTATATTTTAAAACTTGGCTTTGTCTGCACTTTTCTGTAATGTTTTGAAATCAGTATTCGTCCTCATTAAAGTAGAAGTCGTCCTGAGTCGGGTAATCAGGCCAAATATCCTCAACGCCTTCATATTGTTCTTCTACGCCATCTTCCAATTGTTGCAAATTTTCGATAACGGTAATCGGTGAGCCGGAACGAATAGCATAGTCTATCAACTCATCACGAGTGGCTGGCCAAGGTGCATCTTCCAAATAAGATGCCAATTCTAGTGTCCAATACATACTTTTTAAATTTTAATCTTTTAATAATTGTGTGTTTTTATAATGTTGTTTCTTTTTTCCAAATAACCTCTTCAACTCTATTTTCTGCAGTTAATTTCCTTGCTAGAACAAAAAAATAGTCACTAATGCGATTGAGGAACTGAACAGACAATTTTACTTGTTCATTGATTTCCGTGTGATGACTTAGTCTCACCAATCCTCTCTCTGCTCTTCTTGCGATCACTCTACAAATATGCGCATGAGATACTTGAACATGTCCACTGGGCAGAATAAAGTGAGTCATTGGTGGTAGGTCTATAGTATAACGATCGATTTCCGATTCTATTTTCTTGATATCCGACACAAGAATTTGTGGCAATTTTGAGATCATCCGTTCGTCGACCGTCGCTATAACAGAGCCAATATTGAATAGGATATGCTGCAATTTTTGATTAAAGGTTTTGATTTCTCCATCTTCCAATCGATCAACCAGCGCTCCAAGAAAACTATTCAATTCATCGATGTTTCCATAAGCCTCAACTCTCAAGTCGTCCTTGCCCACTCGCTCACCTCCAAAGAGTGCAGTCGTCCCATCATCTCCAGTTTTGGTGTAAATTTTCAAGTCCTCAACTATTTAATCAATACTTAAATTGCATCAAATGCTTTGGCCAATCCTGTAAAGGCAAATGGAAGGGGAATCCAAACCCATTGAGGAACTACAACCAAACATGCAAGACACAATACCGTGCCAACAATACACATCATCCAAGAATTTTTCTTACTCATATTCTTTTTTTAATATTTCTGCAAATGTAATTTTTTTAGAATTAGATTCAATAAAAAAAGCAAGCCAAATAGGAGGCTTGCTTTTTTATGTTATTAAATAGCTGATTATTGTGGATTGTTATGCCGCAAGAACTTTTTTCATCAATTTAGACTTCATATTCGATGCCTTATTTTTATGGATAATATTTCTTTTTGCAAGTTTATCTATCATTCCAATTACATCAGCCAATTTTGTTTTTTGCTCCTCAACACTTTCAGTGCCTACAAGACCACGCACGGCATTACGAGTCGTTTTTGCATAATATCTGTTGTGCAATCTTCTTTTGGCTGCTTGTCTTGCTGCTTTTTTTGCGTTTTTAGTGTTTGCCATCTTATCTGTCTACTTTACTGTATGTTTTTGTTTTTTCGGACTGCAAATGTAGAAATAAATTTCTAAACATAAATAAATTTCTTTCTATCGAAATATTCATTAACCATGAGAAATAGCAATGTAAGTATCCCAAAAACAGTCATGATGATATTTTTGAGCCAGTTTCCAGGTATGGAAATTGAAATTTTGTAATCTGGGTTGTATCCAAAAACATAAATGAGCCCAAGGCATAAAGTCGTTAAGGCAAATAATTTTAAATCTTCAGAATGGTTCAACTGCTTATGCGGATTGAGCTGCTCGACGCGACGCATGACATTCGACTTCATGCTCAGTTGCATTCCAACTGGCATCAGACTGTCATAGTCGCTTTGAATAATATGTTTTATTTCGTTTTTCATTATGATGACAAATTTACTGGTTTTGATATGATTGTTTCGCTCATTTTTTTTCGGGCACGGTGCATGATCACTTTTACATTGGCTTCTGAGATATCACATATTGCCGCTATTTCTTTGATACTTTGATCTTGATAGTAGTACAAGTCTATGATAATTCGTTCCTTTTCGTTCAATATAATCAAAGCTCTTTTAATATCTAAGGCTTGTTGAAAATGAAACTCCTCCTCTGAATCCTGCTCTATGATACTTATGTTTTCAACCTCTTCGAAGAAATTAGATTTTTTCTTAGATGCCAAGGCCTTATTGAGTACAATCCGATAGAGCCAAGTTGAGAATTTAGAATCAAGTCGAAAGCTACCGATATGTTCAAATGCTGCGATCAATCCATCTTGAGCGATGTCTTGTGCTTCGTCGATATCTTGACAGACTCTATAAGCGATGGAATAGCACATTTTAGAATATCGATCCACAAGTCGACCAAATTCCTCTGTATGGCCTGCCCGGACGCGCTCTATGATTTGAATTTCTTCCATGAAGGACTTTTACTTCCGAAACGTTAAAAAACTAGGCTATTTTGTTATAATAATAGAACAATCCAGATGCTAGAAACAATGCAAAGAACCCAATGAAATATGCGAAACCCATTTCGGAACCGATGATAGCAGCTAATCCAAATGAACCTAGGCCTATCGCCCATTTCATCATTCTCCGCTTTTCAAAGGTTTCCAAATTGTCTGGACCGTTACCTATAGATTCCTTTTTCTTATCTAAATTTAAAATTTCTTCTGGAGTGAGTCCTTTGCTTAGGAGCATTTCTTTCCATTTTCTATTTTGGTATGATCGAAATGCCAAGAATAAAAAAACAATCCCAAAAATAAAAATTGGAATCAACATACCTAGCATGTTTTGAACAAATTCAAAATTGTTTTCTTGATGTTTTATCTCCTGAGTGTATGCATTGTCTGAAACTTCATCTTTGGCATCTACTATTTCACTCTGAATGTCTTGGACGACATCCTCCATCTCCTTTATGATGGTATCATCGTCACTCATAATCTTTATTTGGAACGCTTTTTTTCCTCCAGTCGATATGGTATCTATTTCGATGGTATTGTTTTGGCCAATTTGAAGTCGCGCAGCTGGAGCTGGAGCGGATGGAGCGTTGATAATTGTTGTAACCGTTTTGGTGTTTCGGGTTGCCATATACTTATTTTTTGATTTTATTTATATCTTAATTGTTGATCATAAGAGCTTCATTGCAACAATAGGTTACACATTGTTATAAAAAAAAATACTTGGCACGTGTTTATGCCAAGTATTTAGATATATAAAAGCAAAAAAACTCAATCAGGATTGTTCCTCGACTTCTTTATGCACAGGAACCTCAAAATATTTGCTACTCATGGCTTTTGTGTAGATTAGAATATTCTTTTTTTTTTGTATTTGACGCTTCATATCGTCCATAGAATTATCGAGCGCTACTTCAAACGATTTTGCTTTTGATTCGACGAAAAGTCTTCCATTTGGAATGTGACAAAGTACATGCATAACCTTGTCTTTGATTTTGGAATGGCTATCTAGGCTCAGCTTGACATCAATATCAATTATTTTCTCATAATACGTGGTTAGCCTAGACAATTTTGATTCAATGAGGTCTTTCAATTTTTGATCAATAACAAATCCGTTTGCTTGAATGATGATGTTCATATGTGTGTTATGATTTAGGGTGAGAAATTCGATGTACTTGGCGTAGTTTTTCGATACTACTATTGGTATAAATTTGTGTTGCAGCCAACGATGAATGTCCAAGCAATTCCTTGATGGCGTTTAGCTCTGCACCTTCATTGAGAAGATGTGAAGCAAAACTGTGCCTAAGTGTATGTGGTCCTATACCCTTTTGTGTGGAAACCATCGCTAGGTATCGCTGAATCTTTCTGTAAACAAAGTTTGCATACATTCTTTTTCCGTTATCTAATACAAATATACAATTATCCTCTGGATTTACAATATCTGTTGTTTGAATTTGTTGATACTTTTTTAATATCTCAATCAATTCAGACTTTAATGGTATTCGCCTTTCCTTTTTTCCTTTTCCAAGGACTGAAATTTGTTGCTGAAAATAGTCTAGTTTGTCCCAAGTAAGCTCAATGAGTTCATTGCGTCGAATACCACAAAGATAGAAGGTCATAAACATGGCGTAGTCCCGAAATTTGGCAAACTCATTCGACGCGGTATCTAGTTCTAATTTATCCTTGATATCCATTATTTTTTCAAATCGTACATCTTTTGGAAGCCTTGTCGGAATCTTAGGTCGAATCAATTTTGTTGTTGGATTGATTTGAACATGTCCACTCTTCAAACAAAACTTATAAAAGGATTTTAAACACGATATTTTTCTATTGACTGTCGTTGAGGCTTCTTTGCTTTCAATCATGGTGATTATCCAACCACGGATATGCGCCATTTTAACCTCCCTTAGATCAAACAATTGATGCGTATGGTTTAAATAAGTTTGAAATTGGCTCAAATCCGTCTGATATGCAGTCAACGTATGCGCTGCAAGCCTTCGCTCGTATTGAATGTAATTAAAAAATTGCTGAACAATATCAACCATAATTTTCAAGGTACAGATGAACTATAACGATCTATCATTATAACTCCAATCCTTAGAAAATAATTTCACCAGAATGTGTTTTTTGATTGCCGACCTTGTCCGTAACTTCAAATCTATATGTTAATCGCCGTCCTTTATCCTCTTGAAACAATCTGTAAATCAGTCGATTAGTCTTCTCGTCAAAATATATTTTCCGCCATTCATTATCAATAAAAAAATGATAATCTTGAATCCCTGATTCGTTATCATCAATTGTCACAACAAACTCATCCCCTATCCGTCTTGGATTAGATATTATAGGAGGTTTTTGATCATATTTCACGGAAAGTCTTCCAGCGTTTTTGATGGCTTTAAACTCAAGCAGATTATCGACCCATACGCCTGCGTATGACTTTGGTTTACCATCGAGTTTCGTCTCCATATACAATTTTGAATGAATTTCTTGTTTGTTTGCAACCCGATACCGCAATTGATATGGCACGAGAATAGTTGTATTTTCAGACATTAGATTCAGGTTGAGGACCTCATTTGCTTGTGAATAGTTTGTGTTGTATCGAAGCTCAGGATTTCCACTGATTCCAAAGGGTGGTATAATGATTTCAAAATTGCCTGCATTAATCCGTTGCTCGAATCCACAACTCGCTTTGGATCTAATTGTACAAGTGCCCATCGTTATTTTTGGCTCATATTGCAATGAAAAATTGGAGTAAACACGATTCCCATGATAATCAAGCGCTTCCACTATAATGGATTTAACTTCACCAACTTCAAAGTACAATATACCATTTTTTGCCCCGGAATCTGTAATATTAAATCCACACTGCTCATAAAATAGCTTGTAAACATCAGATGTCTGAATACTATAATCGCTCATACTTCGGATATGTGACCCATGATGAAATGATAAGCTATCAAATTTGAGACTATATATTAAGTGATCATTCTCGTATAAGTTTATTTGATAAATGCCCATGACACTGGTTGTATCAGTCATAAAATCGGCCGCAGAAATGGCCACACCAATTTCAGACTGATGTATGGTCATCATTCGTTCGTTTTGGATAGATTTTAAATATGTAGAACTCTCATTTCTGCAATCATAAAGAAGAATGGAACCCAATTTTGGTTGTTTTTCATCATAAATCTGAGGATAAAACCGAAGTGGATTTATAGTTCGTTCGGTGATCATATTTCTAGTTTCAAAATGCAAATGTGGCGCTGAAGATCGACCGGTATTGCCTGATTTGGCTATTATTTGCTCCTTTACTATTGGGAATAAATCTATTGGCAAGACCGTGTCCAAGGTGTTTTTTCTGAGTGCATACTGCGTCTC
>CANHJR010000073.1 GCA_947461165.1 Saprospirales bacterium
GACTCAAATTGGGTTGTTGCAACTCAAATGGGTTTCGGCGGAACTCAAAAAGTATTTTTATCAAAAAATGGAGTGGATTTCACGGCAAAACAAGGGAATCTCCCTGTAATGCCAGTTTATTCTTGTGTCGTCAATCCTGATGATAAAAAGAATGTCATCATAGCTACTGAATTTGGAATGTGGGAAACAAAAAATATCGATGTTCCTAGTCCTATTTGGGAAGAGCAAAACATGAATATAGGCCGTGTACCTGTTTTTGATCTAGAAATCAAAAAACTAAGAGTAGAAGAATGTCCTGTTTTATACGCAGCTAGTCATGGTAGAGGATTCTGGAGACTCAAGTGGCCATTCAAAAATGATTGTGACTATACTCTAAAACCTCGTAACCCGGCAAGTATACAACTTCCTGCGAACCAGGTTGGATTCTCATTTGATATCTTTCCGAATCCAACAACTGACTTTGTAAACATCAACTTCCAATGCAAGAAAGTAAAAACCTACTTTATTGGTATTTACGATATGGGTGGCCGAATGGTAAGACGAACCTCTTACAGAGCCTTGACAGGTGATAATATTATCAAAACGGATGTATCTGCCCTCCAAAATGGAAACTATATTGTCAGATTAGAAGATGAAACAACGGTGATTGGAGGTCGTATTCTGACTAAACAATAAATTCTAAATTTTCACAATAAATCAAAAGGCGATGGATTTTCCATCGCCTTTTTTGTTGATTCAAGTGGATTAGTGTATATTTGTATTATAGAATCCTTCGAATGAAAATGTACATTTCAATCCTATTTTTTTCAATCCTATTTTTTGACCAATTATGGAGCCAAGAAGAAGATTTAATCCAGTTTTCTGGTTATACCATAATGGGCGATGCTGATTCGCTCACTCCTTGTGCTTTTGTAATCATAAAAAACAAATCTCGTAATTCTGGTGCTTATTCTGATCCGAATGGTTTTTTCACCTTGGTGGTAAAGCGAGGCGATACGATTCAATTTAGCTCAATCGGATTTCAAAAAAACACACTAATCATTCCATTCAACATCAAAAGTGATCGCTTTACAGCCAATCAAAGAATGATTCGCGAAACCCAAAAATTACCAGAAACTGTGATTGTTCCTTGGCGAAATCTAGACGAGCTAAAACAAGCGGTTTTAGAGCTCAAAGTGGATGAAAATGATCTAATTCTTGCTTATCAAAATCTACAATATGACCGTTGGGCGTCTCTTCAACAATCGATGCCACTTGATGGTGTAGAAAGTCAAAGAAGGACACTAATTCAACAGAATTCCGAGAATAGAACATACAATCTAGGAATTACACCTGTCAATAATATATTGAATCCATTAGCTTGGTACCAGTTTATCAATCAATTGTCAAACAACAAAAAGAAAAAGGCGGCATCGATAAGTGATGATAAATATGAAAAGTAATTGGCAGCTTATTCCTTAACGTTCAAATAAAACCATTTCATATAATCCAAGTATTGTTTGGTGTAGGAATTGTCCGCCTCCCTTATTATTAATTTTTCTTGTTTTTGTATAGAATCGATCCTGGTTAGTTCCAATAGAACTCGGTTGGCTAGAGTGTCATTCTTAGGTGCTATCTCAATAACTCTCGAGATACCCATTTGAGATGATTTTATAAACTGCTCTACAATGATCAATTGGTCAAATGGTAAAATCAAACAAAGTTTACCTTTTTCGTCCAATAATCTCAGAGCCGTTTCAAGCAAATCAGTCAATGGTAAGTTATCATTATATTTAGAATATCGATTTCTCTGAACTTTAGACTTCAAACTAGAATTGAAGAAAGGTGGATTTGAGAATATAAGATCATATGTCTGATCAGATTGAAAATGTCTAAAATCAATCTGAAGCGTAGCGATATTTCTTAATTTATTATATTCAATATTGGATTGGGAACAAGACACCGCATTTGGGTCTAGATCAAGACTGAGGATTTTGGATTTAGAGTAAAAGGTTCCATAGGCTACACTGATTAGACCATTGCCGGATCCGACTTCTAAGACTCTTGAAAATGAACCAGAGTCTATAACAAACTGCGCTAATAATACGGCATCGGTATTCACAGGAAATACATCTTCGTGCTGCCAAATTTTGAAATGTTTACAATAAAACGTATTCCTATACAATTGGAAGCTCAAAGATCTATATTGCAGGAATCTTTATCTTCTCCCCTTCGTTGAATGGTTCATTTTCATCCTTGTTATTGAGCGACTTTAACACCTCAAGAGGTATTCCGTAGCGCATACTTGCAGTTTGAAGAGTGTCACCTCTCTGTGCGTCATAGTATGAATAATTCTTAATCGACAAGGTATTTGTCGGATTAAGTTCGGCGCTCGTTTTTTGATTTAAAATTCGAATTTCTTGACCTACTGTTGTATTTAAGGTGGTAATATTGTTCCAGTCCTTCAACTGAGATAAACTACATTCATACAGTCGAGTTAGCATCATCAAAGTCTCTCCTTTTTTAATTCGATGCGTTATGACATTTGATTTCTCAGTTGTATTGGCAGTGGTATGTTCCAATTGACTAACAGGTTTACTTGCATAAGTAGCAGGGTTACTTCGCGTATTATTAATGACGTACTGTGGCTTTACAATACGCTCACTGCGGTAAATTTCCAATTTCTTGCCCGAATATAGTTGATCACCAGCTTCTAACTCATTCCATTTCCTAATGTCTGCTAGTGTCACTTGATATTCTCGAGCTATTTGTGTTAAGTTTTCGCCTTTACGAACGGTATGTATTTGCTTCTTCGTGTTGGTCTCTACCACTTTGACTATTTTATACTGGCTCTCTGCATTTACCTGCTCAGGAGCTGGTTCAGAGGAGGTATTATATGTTTCAGTCTTAGGCAAGACAACTTTTGTATAGGTATCCGTCAAACTAATTGGTTCTGACTTTGTAGATTGAATAGTCTGTATATTCGACGATATTCCAGCGATAATCACTTCCGTATTATCGATCGCTGGCTCAATAGGTGCATACAAATATGGATCTTCTCCAAGCAAATGGCGGCTGCTATTAAGAGCCATCATATATTGTTTAGGAATAATAAGTTCATAACCATTGGATTGTTGTGGGATAATTCCTTTTTTCAAAGCTGGGTTGTATTGCTGGATTTCTTCTTCACAAGAACCAATCAATTCTGAAAGATACTTTAAGGAAACCTTATCATAAATTTTTTCTTTCGCTGTATTTGCAAAACTATAAGCCGGAACATTTGCATAGAGTTTATAATCTTGTGCATAATACATACAATAAAACACGGTGATAAATGCTGGAACATAGCCTTGAGTTTCTCTAGGAAGTTTGTGCTTTATAGACCAGAAATCATGTCCTCCTGAATTACGCATTGCTTTAGACACATTACCCGAACCAGAGTTATAAGCTGCGAGTGCTAAGTACCAATCCCCGTGGTGTTTGTATAGCTTTTTGAGGAAATCAGCAGCATAATCGGTTGATAAAAAGACATCTCTTCTCTCATCGACATAGTTGTTCATACACATTCCTTCTTGTTTTGCAGTTCCAGCCATGAACTGCCATAGACCTGTAGCTCCACATCTAGATCTAGCGTGTGGCTTCAATGCACTTTCTACCACAGCTAAGTATTTTAATTCAAGTGGCAATCTTTTAAGGAGAAATGCTTCTTCAAAAATGGGAAAAAACACTTGAGAAGTAGTCAAAATTCTACCTAGATATTCTCTTTTGGTATATAGATACGTGCGAATCATTTGGCCGATCTCAGGAGTGAAAACCAATGGGATTTCAGATGGGATCATCGCCAATCTCGTCTTGATATCCTCATCTGTGTGAAAGGGAATTCCATTTAATGCTGCAATACTTTTATGTTGATATTTCGTTTGATCAAATACGGTACTCGGATCAGTTGCGCTATCTTCAGTTATAATATATTCTGAATTGATTACTTCGTTTTGTCCATCAGCATTGTTTTGTGCTGACAAAATTGAAAAACAAAACAACATTCCTGCTCCTAAAATTATTTTTCTCATTTCTTATCTTTAACTATATTAATAAAATATTTTACCCATCATTATTTAGAGAATTCATCTAAAAAAACGCCAAATTGCACAACAATAACCACAAATATAATAAATTGTGAATAAAAATACGATATTTCGTTCACAATAATGAGACTTACTATACCTTTTTCTATACAGTCGTCGTACATTTGCCTTATGGAATTTTACAAATACCACGGTTGTGGAAACGACTTTATACTAGTAGATGGTAGAAATATACAAAATGGGTTTAACAACTCATTAATTGAAAGGATGTGTCATAGACGCTTTGGTGTTGGGGCCGATGGTTTTATGATTTTAAGCCTTGTTTCAGATTATGATTTCGAAATGAAATACTACAATAGTGATGGCAGAGCATCTTCATTTTGCGGAAATGGCGGCCGATGTATAGTTAAATTTGCTCAGGATTTAGGTATCATTAGAGATAGGGCGACTTTCCTATTTGAGGAGAAGCTTTATTCGGCGACCCTAGATGGGGAATCCATTTCTTTGTACATGAATAATGTGGATTCGATTCTCGATGAGAATGGAGTTTTTGTTCTGGATACCGGTAGTCCTCACCATGTCGCATTTATAGAGAATATTGACTCTTTCGACTTGATAGGCTATGCACGGCGTATTCGATTTTCAGATTCATTTCCAGATGGAATCAATGTCAACATTGTAGAACATGTGACATCTAATCAAATCAAAATGAGAACCTATGAGCGCGGTGTAGAAGATGAAACATATAGCTGCGGCACTGGAGTCGTAGCGGCTGTTTTAGCCGCGAGCACTAGGACTAAAAGCAAAGAAAATCAATTCAAAGTAGAGACAAAAGGAGGACAATTTGATGTGGAATTTCAAAAAGAAGAGAGCAGATTCCATCAAATCATTCTAAAAGGACCAGCAGAAAAGGTATTTCAAGGGACATGGTAGATTGATAGAATTGTGTCAAAATAGAAAAATTAACTTACATTTGTAGACTGGTAAAGAGGTTAAGAAGACATTGAAAGGTGATAACAATTTACAAAAACATTCAAGGAAAGCTGACAGAAGTCGAAACAATGACTGCTGGGAGTTGGGTAAATATTTACCCTCCATTTGATTATAATGCCATCAATGAAATATCTGAAAAATTAGGTGTTTACATTGAATACTTCACTGATGCCCTTGATATTGATGAACAATCACGATACGATGATGATGACGATACCAAGTTCATTCTCCTCAATACGCCTATTCGCAATGACAAAATTGTCAATAGTACTAGGGCTAGTTTTATAACGATTCCAATTTCAATTGTGATCAAAGATGAAATTGTGATCACTACTTCGCTATATAAGAACCCGGTTATCGATAGTGTCATCAACAAATCGAGTCGAAAAACACAGTTTGAAACCATAACGAGTCTTGTTCTAAACATATTTGAACAAAACACCAATTTTTTCCATTATTACTTAAAGCAAATCAATATTCGATTCAATGATTTTGAAAAAATAATTGATAGTGCTTCAAATCAAGACTTTGTGACCATATTGCAGCTTCAGAAGTCATTGATTTACTTTGAAACAAATCTAAGGTCAAACAACTTGATGATGGTCAAAATGAAGCGAACAAATTTTCTAGAATCTAGAGATCACGAAGAACTTGACGACCAATTCGACGAAATTATTATCGAAAATCAGCAGGCAATTGAGATGACTGAGGTCTATTCAAGAATTCTCGATAGTTCCATGCAAACGATTACTTCTATCATTTCGAACAATGTCAACTCCATCGTAAAACGACTCACTGGAGCTACAATTATTTTGATGATTCCAAGTATTATTTCTGGTCTTTGGGGGATGAATGTACCGGTACCTTTTGGGGACAATCCATTTGGATTTTCGATGATAACTGCACTTACGTTTTTGATGGTAATCGCTATCGTTTTCTTGTTTTACAAGAAGAAATGGATTTGAATTAGCTTTTTAAACGAGTGAATATGCTAGCTAGAATGCTACAAATTTATATCCGACTCCTTTGACCGTTTTGAAGTAATCTTCTCCAATCTTCTCTCGTAATTTTCGAATATGAACATCGATCGTGCGATCACCAATAATAATTTCTTTTCCCCAAACACCGTCTAAGATTTCATCTCTTCTAAACACATAATCTGGTCGAGACATCAATAAAAACAAAAGCTCAAATTCCTTCTTTGGAATCGTGATTTCTGTGTCACCAATTTTCACTAAAAAACGGCTTTTATCAGCAAGTATATGCTTGTAGCTCAAAACATTAGTCAACGGTTTTACTGCAATTCGTCGGAGGTGTGATTTTATTTTGGAGATCAAAAGTTCTGACTTTATGGGCTTCACAAGATAATCATCCGCACCAATCTCAAGTCCTTCTATTTGACTATCAAAATCTCCTATAGCAGATAAAATAAGAATTTTTGTCGGTATAAACTTCTCTATTTTTCGTAATTCAATGCACGTTGCA
>CANHJR010000074.1 GCA_947461165.1 Saprospirales bacterium
AGATGCCACCACTGGCTATATCGACCATCGAGATGATGGCAGGAGCTATCTGTTTATTTATCTTTTTGGTGGGCACCAACGAACTTGGATTTCTAACAAGAATGTCTTTCTCTGATACAGGCTATATCATTTTATTAAGCTTGTGTTGTACATGTGTTCCATTTTTGTTATCGATCTATTCACTGCAAAAGTTAGAGCCATTTGTCGTGACTTTGACGGTCAATTTAGAGCCAATATATGGACTCATTTTTGCAGGAATTTTCTGGCAGGAATATCAAAATTTCAACATAAATTTCTATCTTGGTTCGTTTTTGATTTTATTTTCGGTATTTTTACCGATGATAAATGACCGATGGAAAAGAGTCTAACTAAAATCTTATTGCCTCTTGCAGAGCGAATGCGACCGCAAACCTTAGATGCATTCGTCGGTCAGGAAAAATTGATTTCTGAGAATGGTCAAATCTCTAAATTCCTAAAAAACAATACCTGTCCTTCCATTATTTTTTGGGGAAATCCAGGTGTGGGAAAGACGACACTTGCATACCTGATTTCCAAATCGCTCGATTTGCCTTTTTATGCCATTTCGGCTATTTCTGCTGGTGTCAAGGACATACGAGAGGTCATCGATCGATCCGATGAATTGGGAAAAATCTTGTTGTTTATCGATGAGATTCACCGATTCAATAAGTCGCAACAAGATGCTTTGTTGAAAGCGGTAGAAGAGGGAAAAATCACACTAATAGGAGCTACAACGGAGAATCCATCTTTTGAGGTCAATCGAGCTTTATTGTCGCGATGCAAGGTATATACATTGGAGGATTTATCTGTCGATGCCTTGAAGCAAATTGCCAACCAGGCCATAATGGAGGATGAGATTTTGGCGAAAAGGAAGATTGAAATCAAGGAATGGGAAGCGCTTCTGGTTCTGTCTGGAGGAGACGCGCGCAAACTTCTCAATAGTATCGAAATTATTTGTCAATCGACCACTGACTCCAAAATTGTCCTGGACAATCAACTTGTCAAGAAGCTGATGCCAGATCAACTGATGATCTATG
This sequence comes from Saprospirales bacterium, assembly GCA_947461165.1. Taxonomy (GTDB): domain Bacteria; phylum Bacteroidota; class Bacteroidia; order Chitinophagales; family JADJOU01; genus CHPMRC01. Next base: position 1,056 of record CANHJR010000074.1, read on the forward strand.
ATAAGAAAGGAGAATATCATTATGATGTCATTTCCGCATTTATCAAATCCCTACGAGGGAGTGATCCGAATGCTGCTTTGTATTGGTTGGTCAAAATGATCGATAGCGGTGAAGATCCCAAGTTTATCGCTCGAAGGATGATTGTTTTTGCCTCAGAAGATATCGGTATGGCCAATGCGAACGCTTTGTTACTGGCAAACACCTGCTTTGAATCCGTAACGAAGATCGGATATCCTGAGTCCAGTATTATTCTATCTCATACGGTCGTCTATCTAGCCACTTCTGCCAAAAGTAATGCATCCTACATGGCACTAAAGAAGGCACAGAAATCCATCAAAGACTCAGGAAATCTTCCTGTGCCGATGCATCTTCGCAATGCACCAACCAAATTGATGAAGGATCTAAACTATGGTGGTGATTACCGATATCCACATGATTTTGAAGGCAACTTCGTCCATCAGCAATACCTGCCGGATGCCTTGAAAGATGCGGTGTATTATGAGCCTGGAATCAATCCGCGTGAACATGAAATAAAAACGTGGCTAAAGAAGTGGTGGCCAAAAAGATATAATTAAAATAATAGTATGAACATTGAATTTGATAGAATATTGTATATGGACATCGAGACGGTTTCTCAATATCGAACCTATGATCTAGTCCCAGAAATAGTTCAAAAAATTTGGACAAAAAAGACCGAAAAACTAGACTACTTCAATTCTCTTCCTCCCAATCAGTTGTATCAAGAAAAAGCTGCGATTTTCGCCGAGTATGGCAAAATAGTCTGTATCAGTGTTGCTCTATACGACAAGGCCAAGGATGAGTATCGTGTCAAGTCATTTTACAGTGAGGAGGAAAAAGAGATATTACACTCCTTTATTGAATTCTGCAATTCATTGAAGAAACCATACATTTTTTGTGGACATAATATAAAGGAATTTGATGTGCCATTTCTCTGTAGACGGATGTTGGTGAATGGATTTGCGATACCGAAAATTCTTGATTTTCAAGACAAAAAGCCATGGGAAATAGAAATTTATGATACCCTACAGATGTGGAAATTTGGTGACTTCAAAAACTATACCTCATTGGAGACGCTTACAACTATTTTTGATATTCCTACTCCAAAGGACGATATCGATGGAAGCATGGTCGGTCAAGTGTTTTGGGAAGAAAAGAACCTTAAACGAATTGTCAATTATTGCCAACAAGATGTCGTAGCCTTGATTCAACTGATTTGTAAGCTCACACAGCGCCAGGTGATTCCTAAAGAAAAAATAAATATCGTAACTCATGAATAACACAATTATCTCGCAATCAACATTTTTGACCTTAGAATCTTATGATAGGTTGATAGCTGCAATTGTCGAGGGGAATAACAGCTCGGTATACAAGGATTCCATGAAGCCATATATTCTGGCAAATCAGCTTTTAGAACAAAAAATTCAGAAGGGCATTAGCCTAAACAAGAAGTTCTTCAATGCAATTCTGAAAACAAAACAGACGAGTTTATGCCTCATTACAGAGCCTTGGTGTCTTGATGCTTGTGTTTTATTGCCACTGATGCGTGCGGTAGAAATAGCCAATGAAAACATAAGAATTTCAATAGCCCTCCGAGATCAAAATGAAGATCTTATGAACCAATTCCTGACTAATGGATCCAAGTCTATTCCTATCCTTTTTGGACTTGATGTCGATTCGAAAATAGTATTTCGATGGGGACCACGAGGAGCTGAAGCTCAGCGATTAGCCAATGAATTCAAAGAGGCGCCTTTGGAGATTAAAATTGAACAATTGACCGCCTTTTATCTACAAGATCTCACCCAAGAGATTCAAGAAGAATGGATAGGATTATTGAATGCGGAATGAAGCGAGTAGTAATGAACCGCCTATATAAATATATAGCGCTGATTTGTTTATTCTTGTTTGGAGGTTGTTGCACTATGAAGTATTGCACGCAAGCAACAGAATTGATACAATTTGCAGGCTTCACTCCTTTAGAGTTGGAATCCGTGAAATATGTATCTTATCAAGCTAATGGGAGATTTGACATTGCTATTGATTCTCAAGTGGAGAGATTTACAGGAAGTTCCCAGCCGATTCAAGATACCGTTGGTTTTTCATTGAGAAGCGAGCTAAATCCTACAAGAGATTACATCTTTCATTTTGGCAATAGTGGCAAGCAATTAAGAGTATCTAACATCGCATATGGAGATCACGGCTGCAATAAATGCTTTCCTTTTGGAACAAGTGGGTCTAATTAATTACTTGATTCCTATAAAATAAATGGTGTAGAAAAATTAGACCGCTATTTGACATTAGTCAGTCGATAAAACAAAAAAGCCAACTCTTTCGAATTGGCTTTTTTAGGATGTGGTGTGGGGCGGGATCGAACCGCCGACACATGGATTTTCAGTCCATTGCTCTACCATCTGAGCTACCGCACCTTCCTTCCATTTTTTCAAATGGATTGCAAATATAGTAGAATTTTGAAATTCTCTTAGAATTTATTTCCTAGGAACTAGAATAGCAACTTCTGGAGTATCGATCGTCGTAATTTTGTTAGATCGAATCCAGGGGTTATAATAGCGAATTGATTTGTAGTTTGTTCCATTTTCTTTGGCCCATAGCGCTAAATCGTTTGTTGGTACAGGCAAAATCCGAGTTTCTAGCAAGGCATCAGGGTAGGCGTCTTTCCCATAATTGTAGATATACCCGTACGCTTTTGGGTTTTCAAGAATTTCCTTATAAGCGATGATTCGAAAGACATATCGAGAGGTCTCGGAGTTCAGCCAAAGATTGTAATAGTTATCCTCCAGTTGCTCATTGACCTTGCCTTGGTAGCCAGCCATTCCCATGTTGTATGAGGCAGCTACAGCGGTCCAGCTGCCATATTTCAAAAAAGCCTGATTGAAATAGGCACAAGCCGCTTCCGTCGCCTTGACGAGGTTATATCGCTCATCTATCTCTTCATTGACTGTGAGACCAAATCCCTGCGCTGTTCCTTTGAGAAATTGCCATTTTCCGACGGCATTTGAGGGAGAAATAGCATCGCGAAGGCCCGACTCTGCAACTGCCAAATATTTGAAATCATCTGGAATTCCATTGGCTTTAAGTATAGGCTCTATGATAGGGAAATATCGCTCCGAGAGTTTTAAAATCTGTAACGTATTGCCTTGCCAGTATACATTTGAAGATATTTCACGATCGAGACGCTCCAAAACCTCAGCATCTTCCGTCGGTACAATCTCACCTGCAAAACGATATTGCTTGTTTTTAAAAACAGAATTGATACGTTGGAAACTGATGCTATTCTCTGGTGAGGTATTGCTGCTAATCAAAAACATAAGGTTCAATACAAGTAAAACAATAATTGCGATCGAAGAGATTGTTTTTAGACCTTTCATGTGTTTATAATTTAATTTTCAATGGTCAGATGCTATTCCCATTGTATTTCATTCGCCTTGGGTGTGTGTCAAAACAAGAACATTTGATAACTAGAGAATTTTACCCAAAAATAAGTGAAATTGATGGACTCTTCATATTAGTTTTTAAAAATGGGCACCGTACTACAGACTTCACCAAATGATAATGCCCTTACGAGTGGGCTCATACGTTGGGTCAGTCGCACATATGGCTCGTGAGACAAACTCTCCTTGCCACATCCCTTGATCAAAACCCGCTTTCCTGCATACTCCGACAGATCTCGTTGCTCAATAATATGTAGAAGGATTTTTTCACGAATGTTGTCTGACTTGGAAAATGCAGTTGCTTGGACTAGATCTAGCTTTTGAGCAATAATCAGAAATGCCCATTGAGGTATAATAGCGCCGTTGGAAACTTCTATAAGGACAAATTTTTCGCTATATATAGACCAATCAAATTTTTCGATTTGATCTCGAAAATCAACTTCTTTCAGGATCATCTCTCGAAAAAGAAATTGTTTCAAGTCTAGGAATACGATCTGGTCAGAGCCTGGAATCCACTTCTCAATATCGATCTGAATAATAGGCTTGTTTTCAACCTTATTTGTTAGCATTGTTTTTGATCTGTTTTTGAGGTGGAGCTGATGATTCGCAGCGAAGACAAATTGTTTTTTGGTGCTTGGCATAGGCTATGATCACATCTCTCATGAGCACATTCGTTTTGGTTTGTGCCAAGGGGATGAGATAATTCAGTTTATCACCTCCATTTGCTAGAAAATCACTGATCACCACTTTGTAATCAAGGCCTTTCGACGACTTGTTGATGGTCCAAACAGAAACACTGTCTGCACCATTTTTATTGCGAATCGTATATGCTGATGATACCGGCCATCCGTGACTTACTTTCAAGTGAAGGCTATCTATCAACGCATTTTTTAAATCCAAAATCACAAGCTGATTGTCGAACGGCATGAGTTCATAAATGGACTTTAATGTCACGAATCCTTGACCTAAAGTTTTAACTCGAATTCCTCCTGGATTACAAATCGAAAAATCAGCCTCGAGTTTTAGCACATCTTTGATATACCAATAGATAGCCTCGGTGACCCATTTTCCTAATTCATTGTTTGAACCACCCTTGGTCAATTCCGCTGGGTTAAATGCCAAGGTATCCATCATTTTTAAGTTCATTTTCCTTCGATAGGGTGCTATAAAACTATCCATTGCCGGATTTAAAACATAGGCTTTGGGTGGAGAAGGTCGAACGGCAACATCCGTCACAGGTGAATCAATCATTGTATAAAATGATGATGCACTTGCACTTACTGTCAGCAGGCTAAAGACAAAACACAGGATTCGTAGTTTGATAGATGATTTCAATGCTTCACTAGTTTATGGTTTGATTTAAATCTGATTTGAGCGCTTTGATACCTTGGGAGCAGAGATCCTTTCCGGCTGACATCGAGTTTTCTATAATTTTATATGCAAGATCTTTGGATGGTGCACCTTCTGGAAGGGACTGTGAAGCGGCCATGATATCTTGAATCATCTTGTCTTTGGCTAGGGTGATCAGAGACCATGTATTTTCGGACATATACAATTGTTGAGAAAGATTGTGTTCATACTCATCTGCGATCTCCTTGGAAAGGACAAATTGAAACTCTTTGGCACTTAATCCTGGTTGATTCATTCGTGGTATTAGATTGTTTGGAGAGATTCTTTCCAGATACAGAACCATTCGCTCCAACGCATGGAGCTTGTTCGGCAAAATATGCTTATTGAATTGTTCCTTGCGGTTTTGAAATGAAATTTGACGTTCGCGTTGCAGCCATTTAGTCAAAAACAAATAGACCATACCTAGAATGGCAAGTTGAGGAATCAAAAATTTGAGGACTTCCATCCAGTCGTTTTGTGTCATTGGTTTGGTGTTATTATTGATTTAGGAATTGTAAAAATGATTAAAGTTTCAATAAAATGAGTGAAATAATGCAATTTTTGGTTTTTCACGCGTTATTTTCCATACCTTTGAGAACGTAA
>CANHJR010000075.1 GCA_947461165.1 Saprospirales bacterium
AAATCGTGGATAGGAGCTTCTTTGCTCTGACCGATGATGATTTCACTTATCTTCTTGGTCTGCTTAGCATTGGGATCTGCGGACTTTTTCACCAGATTGAAATCAATCGTTGTAGAATATTTCTTGTTTGAATTAGCAACCGTTTTCGCGTCGGTGATATCCGTTTCAAATATGATGATTCTCTCAAGTCCATCACGGACCGTTTCAAGCATATCCTGAGGAGTTTGGGCATAGATCTCATCCAAAAGTGCATAAGATGTAGGATAAGGCGGCGGACTATACGCCCATTTTTTCACTAAATTGCTCAATGCAATATTCATTTTGGATTCACCTATCAGCTTTTGAATACTATGCAACACCACGCTTCCTTTTTGATAATGAATGTATCCTTGATTGTCCACTTGATATAATGCCGACTCCTTTCGAGACTCATTTGCTCTGGAGAATACATATCCATTATTGCTTTCCTTGAGAAATTTTGCCATCATATCGATTCCATATTCTTTCTCCAATAATTTCAAACTACTATACTCCGCCAAAGACTCAGACATCAACGTCGCGCCTTGCATTTTGGCGCCAATTACCTGATGTGCCCACCATTGATGCGCCATCTCATGCGCTACAACGTGAAAGACTTCATTGACATCTTTTGGGTTTTCGACCAGATTGGAAGTAAAACCAATACTTTCTGAATATGGCATTGTCCCCGGAAAAGCCTGAGCAAAGCTACTGAATTGCGGAAATTCAATAATTCTTGCCTCATTGTGGCGATATGGCCCAAAATTTTGGGAATAGTATTCGATTGATTTCTTCAATGACGTCATCATGACATCGACATTGAATTTATGTTCAGGGATATAGTATACCTCACAATTCACCCCTCTGATCGTGTCTCGTTTGACTTCAAATCGGGCAGATACAATAGAGAAGAAAAACTTGGAAGGTTGTGCAAGATTATATTCGTAGTGATTTCTCCCATTTTCTTTCCATTGTCGAACCAGTGACCCTGGAGCTATGGCTATTTGATCACCAGAAGTAGAAATTTTGGTATGAATCTTTGTCCAAAGGGCTGGGACTCCGAGGTAATCTGTTCTACATTTTTCACTACAATTTTTCTCCAATGTCGGCATTGATTCTGCCTTCACGGGAAGTCCTTTTTTCTCACGGTCAGACTTATCGTTTATTTCATAATCCTCTTGATAACCTAGCGAAGGCGTAAAACTTCCATAATCCAAAAAAGTGCCATTGGGCATCAAACGCGTGTTGGATAAATTGTTTTCTATTCCTTTATTTATTTCCTCAAAAGTATAATCCAACAATATAGTATCACCCGGCATCAATGGTTTTTCAAGCATATATGTTTGAAAATTGACGGTGGAGTTCTTGTCCGAATCTGATAATTTTATATCTTTAGATGTGATGACGAATGGATGCTTAAAGTCATTATTAACATACATCCGATCGATGGGTACAGACTCAGCATTCACCATCGCGATAGAACCTTTGACATCATATTTTCGCTCCTCAGGATAGAGATTGATTTCATAATCGACATCTACGACCTTTGGTATAGGATGATTCGCCAATTTTTTAAATGTTTTTTCATAGTAGGCCGATCGCTTTAGATTTTCCTCCTTGCTGAAATAAGTATTGACGATCTTGGTCTGGTAATATAAAAATCCTCCCGAGCAGATAGCCAAAAGAGCTGCTGTTATCGATATATATTTAGAGCCTTCTAGTCTAGACTTCATTTCCGATATGCGCTCTTTCCAATGGTTTTTGTGCCCTCGTATAAAAAACCAATAACTAATCAAGGCAAGGAGTCCATATATCGTAAACCAATAAAACATAAACGACAGCTTTTGGGCCAGATAAGGTCCATAACCATAAAAATCAGAGAAAACGACCCTTGGCAGATTCGGAGTGATTCCAAAAAGATTGGAACTAATATCGATCCATTCCAATAGGTATCCTTCGCCGATCAAAAGGATGCAAGAAATGAAATAACCTAGGAAGCGATTATTGCATAAAATCTGAATAAGCATGGACAAGACAACCAAGGTCAATGCGTCAAAAATATTGAATACAAAAAACTCCCAGAAATATTGTTTCCAATCAAAGACATAAAATCCATTGAAAGCTTGATATAAAACGCCAATGACAGTCAATAGTATGGAAATGATCAACATCAGGTAAATCACGGACAACACCTTTCCGAGATAGACGACCCAGGTTTTATTGGGCAGTGAATCCAAGATATCATTGACCTTGTTCTCGCGCTCCTTCCAGATGAGCATTCCAGCAAAATAAATGATAGCAAGCTTGACCATCTGAGAAACCGCCTCTAGGAAACTGATTGTGTTGTATGTCGTAGCCAAATTATCCGTACGATCATTGTTGTACATCGATATCAATTCCATACCGAGAACCAACATAATTAGCCCAAGAACCACAATAAATGCAGGGCTTCGCAAGATGTGTAGAAAATCAATTCTCGCCTGATAATGAATATTTCGCAAATAATAAGACAGTGAATAATTTTTGGTAAGAATAGGATTTACAAGTCTTCTTTTGATGGGTTCAGAAGCCTTTGTAGCAGAATTCTTTGGTTTCAACGCAAAGAATTTTTGTCCTTTCAATGCCCAAATCCACATCAGAAAAGCGACAAAAAACCAGATGGCACGATTGGCAACGAATTTCCAATCTACTTGAAACAACATGGTATTTTTCTCAAATGCCGACCATTTTCTGGTAAAATAAAAAATAGGAATAAATCCATATGGATCAGAAAGAGAAGCGATAACCTTATTGTCTATGTTGTTATTCAAACTATTGACCGCTTGATAAACGACAAAGATGACAATAGCACCAAGAAAACTATAGTTGATATTTTTGGCAAATGAGGCTATTACCAAGAGTATACTTCCCAAAATAAATATATTAGGCAATGCAATCATGGTATAATTCTGAAAATGAGAATCCAACCGAAGAGGTCCGAGCTGTTCGACATTTGCCCAAGGAATCAACGGTGCTATCAGATCTGCAAATAAGATTCCGATAAACATCCAACTAGCGACAAAAGCGCCACCAATAAACCGTCCGATCAGCACCTTGTTTCGCGATACAGGAAGGGTTCCCATGATCTGATGAAACTCAAACTCATAGTCACGTGTCACACCAGAAGCGATGAATGCATTGACAAACAATGGTAACACCATGCTCGTCACATAATAGAGTATAGTCAGACTATGTGGCGAATTGCGATAGACTACATCTGACCCAAAGCTCACATTTTCAACAGTAAAGAGCACCAAGGCTTGCATAAACACTAGCAAAGGAAAAATATAGGTTATGGCCCTTTTTTTCCAATATTTCAACTCAAATGAAATGATGTTTAATAACATATCGTACGATTAAAGTAAATAAAAGAAAAGATTAAGCTTGTGGACAAAGATGGAAAAACACATCCTCTAGATCTGGTTTTTTGGCCTCAAATCCTTTGCCACCCGATTCAGAATAAATATTGAGATAGGTCTTGCCAGCGATAAGTTTCTCGGATAGGACATTTTCTGTGGCCTTGATCGTTTCGATTTCTTCTTTCTCTACCATACGTCCATAGACCTTTTCTTTGAGCATATCCAAGGCATCGTTTGGACTTCCTTTGAACCGTACTTGACCTTTGTGAATAATAGCCATATCGTTGCACAATTCTATGACATCTTGCACAATATGTGTCGACAGAATGACGATTTTATCTTCGGCTAGCTCCGCTAAAATATTGTGAAAACGATTGCGCTCCGTGGGGTCCAAACCAGCAGTCGGTTCATCTACGATCAGCAGTGATGGATTACCGATCAAGGCCTGTGCAATTCCAAAGCGCTGCCGCATACCTCCCGAGAACTCACTTACATTTTTTTTTCGTGCTTCATAGAGATTGACCTTTTGAAGCATATCATTTACTAGATTTTTGAGGTCGCCTTCTAATCCCTTGAGTATAGCGATATGATGAAGCATATCATACGCAGAAATTTTTGGATAGACCCCAAACTCCTGCGGAAGATATCCAAGTTGTTTTCGCAAATCATCAGGTTGCTTCTCTACATCGATATCATTGAACAGAATACTTCCACTATCTATGGTCTGTAGGGTCGCGATAGAGCGCATGAGGCTAGACTTTCCAGCACCATTGGGTCCAAGAAGTCCAAACATTCCATTATTGATTTCGAGATTGACATTGTCCAATGCCTTCACACCATTGGCGTATTGTTTGTGGAGATTGTTGATGATAAGCTTCATATAGAATATTGATTTTTGATGTTAGTATCTAGAGATAAGTCAAAGGTTACACTAGGATCTAATAAAAAAATATAAAATGATGGGTAGAACGATAGTAACATGAGGTTGCGGTGTTACAAAATTTCTATTTTCATCATCTTTTCATATTTCTTAATAAAACTGAGAATTAAAATCATAGCGACCTCGTTAAAGATAACCCTAAACGAGTCAATTTATTCTCAATGTGGTTCACAATAGTAATACACTTGTTTCATATCCAAAGATAGCTTAAAATACACGCTAAATTGTAAAAAAACATTTCAGGCAAGAACTTCATAAAGCATTTACCTTTGTATCATCTATATGAACGGACTTACTCAAGGTAAAATAGCACTTATTCTCAGCAGTATCATTTTGGTATTTGGCTATGGATTTATGCTAGTTGTCTATTATCAAATGAGCAGCTTCCCAAAAATTCTCTTTTTGATACCAGTCATTTTGGTCGCCTTGATCTATTTCGCGACGATGCTTCTCATTGAGTTTTTTATACTGCGAAAGGTGAGAGTAATCTACCGTACCATCAACACAATAGACAAGAAAGTCAAACGAGATAGTCTTCAAGATCCTGAACTATTCGAAAAACTGCGTCTCAAAGTAGCTCGATACAAGGATGAAAAGGCCGAAGAAATAGAACAACTTAAGGAAAATGAGAAATTTCGAAAGGAGTTCGTTGGAAATGTTTCCCACGAGTTGAAAACACCACTATTCAGTATTCAAGGATTTATCGAATTGCTTTCAACCTCAAATCTAGCAGATGAAAAGCGACTAAACTATATCGACAAACTTTCAAAAAATACCGACCGACTGATCACGATTGTCGATGATTTGATGACTATAAATAAACTGGAGAATCAGCGAGAGAGTTTGAAAATTCAGTCCTTCAATATCTATGACTTATGTTTAGACGTGACTGCGACATTGGAGGAGATGGCAAAAAAGAAAAAAATAAGTATTGACTTTCCGGACAATCAGTTCATCGCTTATACAGTCAAGGCTGATAAATTCCGAATATCACAGGTGCTGCACAACTTGATAGAGAATGGAATCCACTACAACCCTGAGAAAACAAAAATTGAGATCAGATTCTTTGACCAAGAACGAAAAATTTTGGTAGAGATAAAAGACAACGGCGTCGGAATTGAAGATGTCCATTTGGATAGAATTTTTGAACGATTTTATCGTATCAATGATGATAGAAACCGAAAAATGGGTGGTTCCGGACTAGGACTGAGCATTGTCAAGCATATTATTGAGGCTCACCATCAAAAGATCACGATCTCCAGCAAGGTTCAAGTTGGAACGATATTCCAGTTTACTCTTGACAAAAATTAATCGACCAAATGCCCTGGCTTATTGACAATTTTCAATTCTACTGGATTCTGAAGGGTAGGTTTTGAAAAAACAAATTCCTTTTCATAAATATCCATACCGACATAGTAGGTCAGAAATATGGAATTTTCCATGTCGATCACTTCTCCGATAATGGATTCAAATTTTATAGATGAGAATTCCTGCATCGATTCTAGAAAATATCTCAAAACGGAGGTTTCACGTCCTGCTTGGCTAGCTGAAGTGACTGCAAGAATATTTCGAATGGAATGATCATTCTCATTGATCAAGTATAGATCCCAAACTTCTTCTTCTTGCACGATTCCAAGCTTTACGCCGCTTGGATTAGGTATCAAAATGTCTTTCTTCACGCGATTTCCTTTTTTAATCAAATAGTGATTGTTGAATACCTTCAGAGTACTTAGGCAGGTCATCCATTGGTGGCTTCTGTACAGGCTTTTCTTCTTCTATTTCCTCTTTGGCGATTTCTACAATAACCTCGTAATTGGTGAGATCCTTCCATTTCCCTTTAAACTCCTGCTGAGTCAGCCGATTTCCTTGGGCTTTCCAGCCTTTGACATCGATGAATTCCTTGAGATTTACGACTGTTGGGACCTTTTCTTTAGATTTACCTTTGATGACCTCTATTTCAAGAACGGGACTATCTGCAGTATTGGCATAAAGCAGTTTGGACTCTTTGTGTTCTGTTATAAAAAGATGTCCTTTTGATTCTGGCTTTGTTTCAATAAGAAACCGCTTGACATACCAATTCTTACTCAATCCATCATAATATACTGCCGATAAAGCCTTCTGCCCGTCATA
>CANHJR010000076.1 GCA_947461165.1 Saprospirales bacterium
CGAGATTAATGCTCCAGAGAATATTGAAGTTATTGAAAAACTACTGGCGCAATAATAATTCCTTTGAATTCTCGTTTCAATAGCGCTATGAATGACAAATTGGAATGTATAGGCTGGTGGAAATGTTTTTTGATTCTTCTTTGTTCCATCATGATCTTCATGGGTTGTGCCAAAGATGAATTAGATAGTAGTTCTCAGCGAATTTTAAAGTTTGGAACAGACACTGTCACCTTCGACACGGTCTTTCAGACCATAGGCTCTGCCACGAGATCTGTGCGAATTTATAATCCAAGCTCCAAGTCGATTGTTCTCTCCAAGGTTTACCTCAATCAAGGGTCTGTCTCTCAATATCGATTCAATATCGATGGTTCTCCGTCGCCTATTGCTCAGAACATTACCATTCTGCCTCAAGATAGTGCCTGGATTTTCATAGAAGTTACGATAAATCCGCACATAAACTCACTTGTGGTTCAGGATTCTTTGGTCATCGAATCGAATGGCGGACGGCAGGTTATCATTCTCCATGCATACGGCCAAAATGCCTACTACCACCGCGGTGAAATCATCAATTCAAACACGACATGGCTAAATGACAAACCGCATGTCATTCTATCACAAAATACGAGCTCGGGATTTGTCCCAGGTGTTATCATACCAAGTGGTCGCACACTCACGATAGCTGCTGGGTGCAGTTTGCACTTTGGAAGCAACGCCGGTCTCCTAGTTCAGGGAAATCTCAGAAGTCTAGGAACGGCATCAAGCAAAATCAAAATGCGAGGATTGAGACTCGAAAAACAATATCTGAAAGCAGCAGGACAGTGGCTAGGTATCCTGATAGAACGAAAAAGCACAAACAATCTCATTGAGTATACATCCATTGATGAGACGGCATTTGGCATTTGGATGGGATTTCAAGCGACGACAAATTATGCGGCTATGACCGATGCATCCCGTGCCAGTCTGATACTTCGCAATTCGAGTATCAAAAATGGATACTACTGGACGCTGCGCAGTCTCAACAATGAAATCAGAGTTGAAAATTGCGAGTTTTATACTGCTACCGACTACCTAGCGCAGTTGTATCTAGGCGGTAATTATACGTTTGTAAATTCCACATTTTTCAATATTCAATCCAAAGATCAAAAAGGCTTGCTTGCTATGTCCAATCAGATTTACGATGACGTGTCCAAAAGCAAATTCAAAAACAAGCTGACTTTAGCAAAATTTGAAAACTGTATATTCCAAACGAACGTCGATGAAGCTATCAGTATCGCTCTAGACACGACCATAAATCAAATGAGTGATTACCTTTTTCAAAACAGTATCTACACATCAAAATCAAATTTTAGCAATGCAAGTTTCGTTGACTGTATCCGAAATCAAGATGCAAAATTCACGTCAACAACCATAGATAAAGAAAACCTAAAACCAATAACTGGCTCTCCAGCTATTGACAAAGGAAAGTCAAACGCGCTAACCAATGATATCAATGGAGATGCTCGTCCAAAAGGCGGACAAGTCGATATCGGGGCTTATGAATTTTAAAACAAATTATATAACGACTACTCTGATGAGGAATCAAATTTTTCAAGCTTCTTTTCGCAGAGATAGAGCATAATCACTAAGCCAATCACCATCAGAACCAACTGCATAGGAATAATAGAGTCAAAAGGAAAACCTAGATATATGGCTGTCATAGAAATAGCTATCAAACTCGATCCAAGGTAGTAGGCAAACGCCATCATCATACCCGCAGACATAGACTGAGCATAATCCCAATTTTTCTGAGACTTCATACTTCTAGTTGTTCGATAGCCATAGAGTGAGTTGACACTTTTGGGCGGATATTTCGATTGATACCATCCGATTGATAGAAATATAAGAAACAATAAAAACGGCAATAAAAACAAAATTTGATTCTCCATAACCAATAGTCTCATTTGATTGATTTTATAAACAATCAGATATACAATTTGGTTCGAGAGCATATGATTTATATCTTTCAATCCGCTTATGATGGGTTGTAATCGTTAAAGATTTTACATACGTCGTATATGGAGTTCGATAGTTTCAAAAGAAAATAATTTATAGTTGTACAGATGAGCACAGTGTTATGATGTGATGAGCGCAAAATGACAGATTTATTGTCACAAAGACGTAATCAGAGACTGCGATAAACAGCGTTTTTCTCTCTGTCCAACTATAAAAAATTGCATAAATTTGTTTTTTGTTAACCTTGTTGTAAAAAACACACTAAAGGGTTAAGAAGCAAATCAAGGCGGTCTCCGAAAAGCCAAAATAGAGTAGGAAATATTTAAAACAATTGAAATGAAAAGATATATCATTCGAACCTGCATCGTTTTTACAACTTTATTTTCTTTATCAGGTTTAAAAATAGATACCAAAGAAGCCAAAATTGGGAATCAAACTTGGACGAATTCAAATCTGAATGTTTCAAAATTTAGAAATGGAGAAGCAATACCGCAAGCAAAAACATTTGAGGAATGGGAAAGAGCTTGTAGATATGGAAAACCTGCTTGGTGTTATCTTGGAAATGAAGCATCAAATGGCGAGGTTTTCGGAAAGCTATATAACTGGTATGCCGTAAATGATCCAAGGGGATTAGCTCCCAAGGGATGGCATATTCCCTCAAAAAAAGAATGGACTGAAATGATAGATTTTTTGGGAGGCTATGAAATGGCTGGCAATAAGTTGAAAGCTGATCGAGAATGGACAGAAAGTCAATATGGAAATGGAACCAATGAGTTTGGTTTTAATGCTTTACCAGGTGGAGGAAGATCATGTGATGGTAGATTCTTTAATGAAAACGATCGCAACGAAGGTAATTGGTGGTGTAGCTCGGATTGTTCCTCAAAAGGAGCTGATTATAAGTCTTTGACCTATGGAAGTGATTGGGTTACCGGTAATTATGGTGGAATAGATAAAGGTAGCGGCTGTTCAGTTCGTTGTGTGAAAAATTCAAAATAAAACGTTAATTTCAATCCATATCGTCCTCGTTTGAGCATAGCGGGAACGAGGATGGTATGAAGATGAAGTCAAAAAAGAAATGTGTTTAATATTTGTAGAAAATAATAACATTGTGATTTAAGAATATATCACCACTATTTTTTAATCTCAAGTTGCTATAAGAGTGATTTTTTAAAAATTACCAACTCTTGTCAAATAGCTCGAATTCAATTCGTTTTTGAGAACCAAGCCTTGGAGTGATTTTTTCATCGAAGCTATTGAATTTTCAAGAGCAGTTGTATTTAAGCTATATAGGCTAAACTGATATCCTTCTTTGATGAAGGCAATCATGAGCTCCGCTTCCATTTCTGGAAGTTCGTAGGTTTTGGAGAATTCTCTTATGGCCGCTTTTGCCTTGCCTATTTTTGCTCTTCGCCCTCGTTTTGGATTCATATAATCTGCCACAATCGTCTGATACTTTTCCAATAGCTTCTCTTCATCTGGGTTCAAGAAAAACTCCAAATATTCCTTAATTAGCTTGTTTTTTCCGTATAAACTGCAAACAAGATCCTCTAAGGAGTCTTTTGGAAAGGTTTTAAGTTCTTTTTTGAGTAAGGCTAAGGACATTGTTTCAAAACTATGGAGATTCTTAAACTAAAAAATTCCGCACTCTTGAAATGAAGAATGCGGAATTTTCAAAATGGAATAAAATTTCTTAGATTGATAATGTTGCAAGGACGCTATTCATAGATCGAACAGCTTCGGCAGATTTTGCAAATAAAGCTTTCTCATCGTCATTGAGATCCAGTTCAATGATTTTTTCCCAACCATTCTTACCGATGACAACGGGCACACCTAGACAGATATCGTTTTGACCATATTCTCCTTCTAGACTCACACAACAAGGGAATACTTTCTTTTCATTTCTCACAATAGATTCAACTAGTACAGCACCTGCAGCACCTGGAGCATACCAGGCAGATGTACCGAGCATTGCAGTCAAGGTAGCACCTCCGACCATCGTATCGGCAGAAACCTGAGCAGCTGTCTCAGAAGATAAGACCTTCGATACAGGAACTCCCTGGTAAGTAGCCAATCGAGTCAATGGTATCATCGTCGTATCGCCATGTCCACCAATAACAGTAGCTTGAAGGTCACCTTGTGAGCAACCAATCGCCTTTTGTAAATAGGTTTTGAATCGAGAGCTATCCAGTATTCCTCCCATACCAATGATTCTATTTTTTGGTAAGCCCGAAGACTGAAGTGCCAAGTAGGTCATCGTATCCATTGGGTTTGAAATGACAACGATGATCACCTCTGGTGAATATTTCAATAAGTTTTCTGTTACGCCTTTGACGATTCCGGCATTGATACCAATCAGTTCCTCGCGCGTCATACCTGGTTTTCTTGGAATTCCAGAAGTGATAACCGCTACCGATGATCCAGCAGTTTTACTATAATCATTGGTACTGCCTATGACCTTGGTGTCAAATCCTAGCAAAGATGCTGTCTGAGTCATATCCAATGCCTTGCCTTCGGCGAAACCTTCTTTGATATCGAGCAAAACCAACTCCTCACAGAGTTCTTTTCTCATAATATTGTCTGCACATGTTGCGCCTACTGCTCCTGCGCCTACTACTGTTATTTTCATTGTAAAATCTATTTTGTAATTATTTGAGGGTGCAAATTTCGGAAAGTTTGAATTGAAAGGGGCATTAATTTTGATAAAAAGTATGACATAACAGAATAGAAGTTATAATACTGAGAGCAATCCAACGCCTAAGATAATGATAGAACCATGCCAATAGTCAGCAATCTTATAAGTAAAGATGATTTACAGCTACAAAAATTATAGATTACAAAAAAACAGTTGTATTACATTTAACCCTGTAAATAGATAAGAAATTTAAATATAAATACATGAAAACAGCCATATTTCCGGGTTCATTTGATCCAATAACCATCGGGCATGTCGATATTGTCAAGAGAAGTATACCGCTATTTGATCGCATAATAGTGGCTATTGGTGTCAATACCCAAAAGAAATATTTGTTTGATCTTGAGCGACGCAAAGCGTGGATTCAAGAGGTTTTTAAAGATTACCCAACGGTCGAGGTCCAAAGCTATAATGGCCTTACAATCAATTATTGCAAAGAGATTGGCGCCAACTATTTACTTCGTGGTATTCGATCTGCATCTGATTTTGAATACGAAAAAACAATCGCTCATCTGAATCATTCGATGGATGCAGAGGTAGAAACTATTTTGATGTTGTCACCACCAGAGTATAGCCATATTTCATCCACCATTGTACGTGAAATCATGCTCGGCGGTGGCGATGTATCCAAGTTTGTTCCAAAAGAAATTGTTTCCAAGCTAAAAACGTAGTTTAGGGCTTTCATATTGCCTTCATATTCTCCATACATAGCTCATAAGTCTTTAAATGTTATAGGCTATATTTTCCGTAACGTTTCTATCAAAAATAATTACATTTGCCCCCTGATGAGGCTCCGTGGCGCAATTGAATAGCGCATCAGATTTCGGCTCTGAGGGTTGGGGGTTTGAATCCCTCCGGGGTCACAAGTAGTTCTGAGTTGTAAGTATAGAATTTTTAGTAATTTTGTTCTTACAACTCTTTTTTAATTCCAAAAAGCGACACCTATCACGACAAACAATTACCAAATTGGTGGAGTACCCGAGCATTTCAATATTCCATTTCGCAAGGCGATGGACGAAGGCTTGTTTAGTAAGCGAGGTATAAATATTTCTTGGCAAGACTATAAAGGTGGCACAGGAGATATGATCAAGGCGTTGGAGTCGAAACAGCTCAATCTCGCTGTGCTTCTGACAGAAGGTGCCTTGAAGGCTTCTCTTCAATCAAAGAACTTTAAGATTATTCAAATCTATGTCAATACACCTCTTGTTTGGGGAGTTTATTGTGGTGTTGCATCCAAATTTAAAGCGTTGTCAGAAGTTGAAAAACCTGATTTTTGCATTAGTCGGCCTGGATCTGGATCTCATTTGATGGCATATTTATTATCCAAAAAGCTTCATTGGAATTCTGAGCAGCTCCTATTTACTGAGGTTGGCAACTTCCAAGGTGCACTTGAGGAGTTTTCAAAGAATCCTGATAAATTGTTTCTTTGGGAGCGATTTATGACCAAACCATTTGTGACCAATAATGACCTCAGAAAACTAAGCGAAATACCCACTCCTTGGCCTTCATTCTGTATCGTTGCCAATAATGATTTGGTAGAGAACAACAAGTCGGATTTAATAGAAATAATGACGATTATCTCGACGTATACCTATAAATTCAAACAGAACACACTCGAATCCATTGATTATATTTCTGACTATTTTAATTTCTCAGCGCACGATATGCGTGATTGGATCATCGATACGGACTGGAATTATTTTTTAGATCGTCCTGAGTTGAAACTAGATCGCGTGATTACATTTCTCAAGGAAATGAATCTCGTCGATGCCCAAGCA
>CANHJR010000077.1 GCA_947461165.1 Saprospirales bacterium
TGTATAATACCGTTGAGAAAAACCTAAACACCTGCAATATCTCAAAAATCCACATCGATTCAGGTCAAGAACGATTCTATAATTTCGTAACAGATTTTACGATTTTTCAATCAAAGTATTTAGGGACGAAGAACAATAAGTTGTTTTTCTCGTTTGAAAAAGCCGGGATAAATAATACTGGAAATGCGATAGAAATTGTAGCACTTGGAGTAGAACAGTTTGATCCAATATTTGAAATCGAGCAAAAAGACAATTCAAAAAAAATATTTATCCCAACAAATATTGTGTCATCAAATACCAATTCAAACTTGATTCTTCATGGAAGATTTTACAATTCAATAGCAGACATCAATAACCCGTATCACGATGGTGTTGGTTTTTGGGAAATCACGCAGTCAGGGCTCCGAGTCAAGGAAAACTATATTGGATTCAAACAAGGGTTTACCGACCTCAAATTTAATGACAAAAACAAAGCTTCTGATCTTGGGTTCTTGTTTACACACGAAGCAAAGAGAACGACAGAGGGAAGTATTTTCCTCATCTCCGAAGGATATAAAAAACTGGCAGATGAGGGAGGTGTGTCCGTTGGTTTTGGGATGATGAGTCCGATGATGATGACCGGTGATAGGTATCTTAAGATTCGAACGTCAGATATCCTGATCAGTGTATTTGATTCGAACTTCAATTATATTCGGTCTTATCCTCATGAGAAGGTATCAAACACAAAAACAATCGGATATTATGAATATGGAAACATATATCAACTAGGCGCATATTTCAATCAAATAGGATATTTGGATTTTTTGTATTCCGAGATTGATGAAAAAGATGAAAACATAAACATTTACTATAAGAATCACCAAACTTCGCGAAGCTCAACGATTAGAATCAATAAATTAACAATATCCGATCAGGATCCAATTGTGAAAACAATTGAGAAACGATTTAACACCTTTGAGACATTTTTCTTGCCACGATCGTTCGGAAAAATGACCATAATGGAATTTATTTCTAAAAGGAAAACAATGTACTTCGAATTTAAACAATAACGATGAGACCCCAAATACGAAAAATATCCTATGAAGCACCATCCAATATAGCCCTTGTGAAGTATTGGGGCAAATATGGAAATCAGCTTCCCACAAACGCCTCCGTGAGTTTTACCTTGTCACAATGTAAGTCGATTTTTGAAATAGAACTACTAGAGAAGAGACAGAATAGAACGACTATTGATCTCGAGTTTGAAGGAATAAAAAACGATTCATTTGTCCCTAAAATCCAAAAATTATTTGACAAGATTGAGAACGAGTATTCTGTGGTGAAAGACTATGATTGGAAAATCAAGTCCAGCAATACCTTTCCTCATTCAAGCGGAATAGCTTCGAGTGCATCTTCTATGGCTTGCTTAGCTATGTGCATAGACGAATTGCAACATGGGGAGATCGATATTCAAAGAGCATCCATGATTGCTAGAATGGGCAGTGGCAGTGCATCGCGCAGTGTGATTCCCAGACTAGGCTGGTGGGGTGCTCATCCTGCTCAAGCTCTTACAAGTCAAGAATACGCAATACCCGTATGGCAAGAGGTATATGAGATTTTTCATACCTATCAAAACACGATTCTCATTGTCAATGCAGGCGAGAAATCCGTATCTAGTACTGCGGGTCATGATTTGATGAATTCAAATGAATACGCCAAAGTTCGTTACCAAAATGCATATAACAATATCGTTGATCTGATCGGAGCTATGCGAGAAGGTGACCTTGATCGATTTGGAGAAATTGTCGAATTTGAAGCCATGTCCTTGCATGCATTGATGATGATGAGCCATCCTTCTTTTATACTCCTAAAGCCAAATACTTTGAACATTATCGAGCGTATAAAATCCTATCGTAATGAAACGAAGTTACCAGTTTATTTCACCTTGGATGCTGGTCCAAATATTCACTTGTTGTATCCACAAAGCATCAAAAGCGAGGTAGAAAACTGGATAGACTCAGAGCTAAAACAATTCTGTGAGAATGGATTGTATATAAAAGATGTTGTCGGAGATGGACCAAAAAAAATCGGATAGTTTTCCATCCAAAATTTTACTATTTGGAGAATATCTTGTTTTACAAAGAGGACAAGCTATCTCCATTCCTTACAAAAAATTTTCCCTTCAGAAGACCTTTGTTGAGAAATCAAACAAGGCATATTTACTTAAGTTTTTTGAATTTATTTCAAGCAATGAAATATTCAAGAATAAGATATCGGAGCAGTTTATAATTGACATTGAACGTGGTCTAAGTTTTGAAAGCAATATTCCTGTCGGGTATGGACTGGGCAGTTCTGGTGCTATTGTTGCTTTGATCTACGATCATTATATTCTGGAGAAAAAAAATGAATTCTTAGAAGTCAAATATGAACTCGGACAATTAGAGAATTTTTTTCACAATAATAGTAGTGGAGTCGATCCTTTGACATCCTTTCTTCAAATGCCGATTCATATCGCACCAGATGAATCATCTATATTGTGCCATGAGATATCGTTAGCATCCTTTTATCTCCACGACAGTGGAATCAAACGAAATGCCAAAGTAGCCATCGATCATTTTGCAAAGCTTTCTAAGTCAGAACCATTTCAAAATGAACTAATGAAGCTGTCAAACCTCAACAATAATATCATCCAAAACGTAATTGACCAAAAGCGTATTCTAAACGAAATGCAGCAATTTTCTGAGATGCAGTTGGAGCTTTTTGGCGATTTCATACCTGAGCCCACGAAGAAATTATGGGAGTACGGAATCACCTCTAAAACCTATTGGATGAAACTCTGTGGCGCAGGAATGGGTGGCATGTTTCTGGTTTATAGTGAAACTCCACAAGATCAGTTTGAACCTATCGTTGGCTAATAATTGTTTGCCATTCCATTTTTATTCGTTTGGATACGGGATAATGATTCGTGATTTTATCTTTGGACTTTTCTATGAAACCAAGACCAAACTTGTCATAAGTGACCAAATAAATCCCAACAGAAACTTCAACATCAATTTCTTTGCCAGACAAATAATTTAAGGCTTGAATATGATCTAATTCAATGCCATTATCCAAAGATATTTTTGGAACAAATGACAATCCATGGGACGGAAGAATTGTAGCATCTTTCTCTGTCAAAACATCAATTCCTATTTGTCTAAGATAGAGCGCCTTTTGATAGATGTACAATTCATCTAGAATACAGTTTGCCACCAAGAAGTGATTTTTTTCGAATTTAAAACTACTGTAATTTATGAAATCTGAAGGTGATAAATAGTTTAACAATTCGGGATGTAAAAAGGATTTGGAGGGTCTTATTTTTTTTGGTAGAAGCGCTCCTTTTTTTCTAAGAATCGAGCAGAAAAATCCTTCTCCAATGACACGATGTGGTAAGAACTGATACCCTAGAATGCCATCTTTTTCTATTACATTGATGTTCCACTCCTTTTCGATAAACACCGACTCCGTTTCAAATTCAAAACCTAAATTCTTAAATGCAACAAGTAGGTTTTCATTCTCATCAGGATTGAATGTACAGGTGCTATAAATGAGATATCCACCATCAGCCAGTGAAGACCAAATATTGGTCAAGATATGAAGTTGTCTTTCAGAGCAGATTTTGAGATTTTCCACTTTCCATTCCTTTCGAGCATTCTCATCTTTCCGAAAAAGTCCTTCACCCGAACATGGAGCATCTACAAGAATAAGATCAAAATGATTTTTTAATTTTCGAAAGTCTTCTACTTTGTTTTGTGAAACAAGAAAATTTGGTTTGCCCCATTTCGTTAAATTCTCTCTTAGGGTACTGTTGCGATTTGGAATGAGCTCATTCGCTACAAGGTATTGACTCTCATTCAAATGATCAAGTAGGATAGTGGATTTACCGCCAGGAGATGCACAAAGATCAAGAACTGAATTTAGTTCTATTTTTGATTCTAATTCAGACATAATATGATCGACAAACATACTACTAGACTCTTGCACATAGTAGGCTCCCGTATGGAAATAAGGATCTAAGGTGAAAATAGGTCGCTCATGGAGAACGTAACCATGTTGTGCCCAGTGCACGCGACCACTATCAATACAATTATATTCTCTCGTCGCATTTAACCTGATACTTGCAGCTGGTTTTTGATCCAAACTTTGGATGAGGTCTTGATGATCTATTGGGAATTGGTCCACGATCCTTGCAACGAATTCCGCTGGCAGTTTTCGGCTATTTGACACGATCCTTATTGTTTGTTACAAATGATTTCCAATCCGTTGTTTTGGAATTCCCCAATAATGGATTCGAGGTTTGATAGTGATGACAAACGGCTACAGCCAGAGCATCTGTGGCGTCCAAGGACTTTGGCAAGGCATCCATAACACATAGCGTTTTTAACATAGCAGCGACCTGTTCTTTGGTAGCATTGCCATTGCCAGTAACGGATTGCTTTACTTTTTTGGGGTAATATTCTGCGACGGGCAGTCCTAGATGAAGGGCTGCCGCCATGGCGACTCCTTGGGCGCGACCAAGCTTGAGCATAGACTGAACATTTTCTCCATAGAACGGACATTCGACAGCACACTCATCTGGTTTGAATTCTTGAATAAGTCCTTGAATTTTTTCAAAAATTTTCAGGAGCTTTAATTGTTGATTTTCAAGCTTATTGAGCCTGACCTCTCCTAGACAAACAACACTCATGGAAGACCCTTTTACATGGAGTATACCATACCCAAGATGTAAGGTGCCAGGATCTATTCCTAAGATAATTCGTTCTCGCATGACAAGACAAATTTAGAGGAAATAAATTGAAGAGATATTGATTATAAATTCTCATCGCGGACGGCACAAGTTGAGATAAAAAAATTGAATTACATTTGCCATAGAGTAAAGATGATGAATGTTAAAGAATTTATAAGATTTGCAATAGCGGAAGACACCGCAGATCCTAGTGGGTTGATTCCTGTCGGCGACCATAGTGCTTCTAGTTGCCTGGATAGCAATGAAATCAAACGAGCTCGTTTGATCATCAAGGATCAAGGAATCATTGCAGGCCTAAAAATTGCGGAACTAATATTTGCTGAGGTAGATCTAGAACTCAAGGTAACCTTCTTATTGTCAGATGGAGATACCGTGAATTATGGAGATATTGGATTAGAAGTTGAAGGTCGAGCAGTTTCGATCTTGCTTGCGGAGCGTCTAGTGCTCAACACGATGCAACGAATGAGTGGCATCGCCACCAAGACCAATGAGTTTGTTCAGAAAATCGCCCATACATCCTGCAAGGTTTTGGACACCCGCAAGACGACCCCAAACTTTCGATATTTTGAGAAAGAAGCAGTAAGAATAGGTGGTGGGGTCAATCATCGATTTGGATTATATGATATGATTATGCTGAAGGACAATCATATTGATTATTGCGGCGGAATCGCTCCTGCTATAAGACGAGCCAAGGACTACATTGTAAAGCTAGGAATAGACCTACCGATCGAAGTAGAAACCAGAAACTTAGATGAAGTCAAACAAGTCATTGAGGAAGGCGGTGTACATAGAGTGATGTTAGACAATTTCAGCCCAGAAAAGTGTAAGGAAGCAGTCGATTGGGTTCAAAGAAGAGTTCCTCTTGAAGCTAGTGGAGGCATTAATCTGGAAACCATCCAAAGCTATGCAGAATCGGGTGTAGATTATGTCTCTATTGGTAGTCTTACATATTCATACAAAAGTCTTGACATCAGCCTCAAGGCAATTTAAAATAGATTATGACAAATAAAAAAACAATTCTATTTGTAGTCAATCAACTATCCGGCACCGTAGCATCATACAATGTACCCAAGTGTATCGAAATGTTTCTCGATTTGGATAAGTATGAATATCAGGTAGTCTACATAGACCATGATATGGATGAGGAGAAGTATTCAAAGTTGCTGAGTCAGCCAAAGGACATTCTTGTTTCGGTTGGCGGTGACGGTACGCTCTTGGAATTAGGACAGAAAATGATGAATCAAAATGTCATTCTAGGCATTATTCCAGTAGGAAGCGGCAATGGGCTGGCTACTCATCTTGGATATAAGCCTCGCGATGTAGAGGCCGCCTTTCGAGCGATCAATCAATTGAAAATACAGCCGATAGACGTAGCAAAAATAAACAATGATTATTTCTTCAGCAATTTTGGGGTTGGTCTGGATGCAGCCGTTGCTCGTGATTTTAAAATTAAAAAAAGACGATCCTTGTTTGTGTATGCCTATCTGACCATCAAGCGAGTCATCCGATTTCCAACGCGTAAGATCACCTTCAAAACGACAACGAAA
>CANHJR010000078.1 GCA_947461165.1 Saprospirales bacterium
CAATGGGACGTTTGGTTTTCTGAATACTCCCAAGATAAATATATTTTGAAATATTTTTTAAACGAAATGGGAAATGTAAACACAATAATGTATAATCTGCAAGGAACTCCTATTCGCTATCAAGCATTTAATGGAAGTATTGGTGAAAATTCTGAATGGTTAGATGTTTCCGAATTGAGCTCAGGTACTTATATTCTCCACATTCAAGCTGGCAATTTGTTGAAAACAATGAAGTTAACCAAATTTTAACATCATTTCTTGAGAAATTCTTTTTAAATTTGTAGATTATTATTATAAAAAACTAAAATCATTATTATGAAAAAAATTGTCCTATTTGCATTGATTTTAACTTTTTTCGCCTCAGAAATTGAAGCTCAACGCAAGGTTTCTATTGCATTTAATTCAAGAAGTATCCCAAATAAAAAAGAAGGCGTAAGCATGTTTGTTGATATTCGTTTGGATTCAGCCAATAATGACGCTGCCCTTACTGTAGATTATTTAATCAATACAAAAACGGATGGTAGTGGCACGGACGTCTCCACCAGTGAATTTGAAGGTTATAATTCGCCAAATTCGATTGCATTCAACCTTGGCGATACAACCAAGCGTGTATCATTTCGACCAATTTTAGACGGTATTACAGAAGGCAATGACACTTTCTATTTTATAATCAATAGCGTAAACTCACCAAACAGCAAAGTGTTGCCAAATTTCACACGAATTGTCGTGCTTGATTCATCTGGGACTCCTCCACCAACACCTGGTCGGCCTACAGCATCAATAGGTACGATTAGAGGTACAGGAACGATTCCTGCCTTGATGGATAGCTTCAGAGTAGTAAGAGGGGTGGTTTATGGTAAAAATAGCCGGACAAATGTATATCGAAATCTGTCAGTATGCGATGGAACTGGTTGTATCGGAATCTTTTCAGCCAAACTATATGGTGGATATATGCCGGTAGGTGGTGATTCTATTTATTTGTCTGCAAAAGTTGCACATTTCAATGGACTAGGTCAAATGGAGTTGGGTGCCGTTGGAGACACCATATACAAAATAGCTTCTGTATCACCAAAAGCAGCTGTCACAGTTACTGTTTTAGATGAAACTTCAGAATCTAAATTAGTTAGACTTCAAAATCTGACGTTGACAGGAACAAATCCTACCTGGACTGCAGGATCTTTCAGTTTAAGTATGAATGATGGTTCCAAAACACATACAATTCGAATTGTCAATGATACGAATCGAATCAGTACTCCCAATTTAATTTTGACAGGTAAAAAATACAGTGTCACAGGCTTGGGCAGTCAGTTTGATAATGCCACTCCTCCGACAACAGGCTATCAATTAGTTCCTAGAACCTCTGCTGATATTGTAGAAGAGTCAGGTGGAAGTATTACTGGCGGAAAAAATGGTTTAACTATGGAAATCTATCCAAATCCTACAAGTGAATTTGCGATTGTTTCCTACAATGCATCGAAATTCGAATCTGTAAAATTGAGCATCACTGACCTTACTGGTAAAGTTATTTTCTCGGAATCCTATCGAGCAAAACTTGGTGAGAATCAATTCAAAATTGACCATTTAACTTCACTTCCTTCTGGAAATTATTATGTAACAATGGGTAATAGTGATGCAGAGTTAAGTCAAAAATTATCTATTGCGCATTAAATTTACATTGGTAATTGTTTAAAGTTACCTTTACTAATTTTGAATTGAATAAAATGAGGCTGAACCATATATTTTCTTTTTGGACTATCTTTTTTTGTGTTTCATTAAATGCACAAAAGATATCTATAAATCCGTCTCATTATTTTCAAAATGCTAAAGAAGGCTCTATAAATAGAATTGAGGTTGTTTTAAAACCAGCTTCTTTGGTAGATCAGGTAATTGGATTTAAGTTTTCAGGAATCAACTCAGCTTCCAATGCGAATGATATTGAATATAGAACTCCGAAAATTGACACGTTGATCGTAAGAGCTGGTGACACTTCTGCTAGTTTCAGTTTTAGAGGTAAAATGGATTTGATTGATGAACCTAGTGATACATTTCTCTTTAGAGTAGTATCGATTCCTTCTGGAATGACTTTGGATACCATATCATTTGCAAACATTACCCTTTCTGACTCTACGGTCCCACCGGCAATGCCCAATAGCCCATACTTTAGAATTGCAACTGTACGAGGAAAAAACACCGCCAATGTACCCGATTCCATTGGAAAGAGATGCACAGTAAGAGGTGTTCTTTATGGCATAAACAATAAGGAGGTAGCATATAAAATGTCAATTTGTGATGGAACAGGTTGTATCGGAATTTTATCTGATAAGATTTTTGTTAAATTTCCCGTTGCCAAAGAAGGTGATTCTGTTGAAATTTCAGGTTTGGTGAGAGCTACATTAGGTTATGGTTATATAAACTTTAGTGGCACCATAGATACTATTTTTTTACAAGGTTTTAGAGAAGTTTTAGATCCAAAAGTTGTCACAGTTTTGGATGAGTCAACAGAGTCTCATCTTGTTAAATTAGATAATTTGCAAATCGTCGAAGGGGAATGGAAAACAAATGAATTGTTCACTCTCAAGATGAAAAATCAATTTAATAACATTTTCAATGTAACCATCGATAATGTAAATAACAGATTTTCGTCTATGATTTCGATGGATAAGGGCTTTCTATATAGCATAGTGGGTCTTGGCGGACAGTATGATACTGCATTTGGTGGTGGATCTACAAATTCATATGAATTATTGCCGAGATATTTATCAGATATCAAAAAGATTGGCATTGCTCAAGCGAGCATCAAAGATGTTACAATGGAGGATCAAGTCCTTATTTATCCAAACCCTTTGACGACAAAGGATTTATTGATCGAATCAAAAAGAGAAAGCAAAAACACAATAGTTGAAATATATGACCAAGGTGGTAAAATGGTATTTCGGTCCAAAATTCACTTAAAAATAGGATCAAATAAGTTAGAAATCAACAAAATGTTATCTATTACCAACGGGCATTACCAAATCATTCTTTCTTCTGAAGACTTTTATCAAGTAAAGAAAATAGCTGTCAAATTTTAAAGTTATCAACAAATTTTTAACAAGCATTTTTTGATTTGTTGACAACTAGATAGCGCAAAGAAATACGGGTCAGCATATCCTGATTAAAAAATTGGTTTTCAACAACATATACGAAAACAAATTGCTCTTTTTTTGTTTAAAAATACCTACCTTGAATTGATATTCTGAGATTATTTTTGCGATATCAAGTTCAAACTAAATCTGAAACAAAATCGTGGGTAAAATAATTGCAATTGCAAATCAAAAAGGTGGTGTAGGCAAAACAACAACTTCGATCAATTTAGCTGCAAGTTTAGCGGCCTTAGATAAAAAAACATTGCTCATTGATGCTGATCCACAGGCAAACAGTACATCCGGTTGTGGGCTTGATCCAAAGTCAATTAAAGTTACGTTGTACGAGTGCATGTTACAAGATATAAAATTAGATGATGCAATCGTCGAAACAGAAACTCCAAATTTCCATATTCTTCCTTCTCACGTTGACTTGGTCGGCGCTGAAATCGAACTAATAAATCAAGAAAATAGAGAAACGATATTGAAGGAGACACTTGCGGATGCAAAGACCAAATATGATTATATTATTATAGACTGTTCTCCATCACTTGGCTTGATCACCGTAAATGCGCTAACAGCTGCAGATAGCATACTCGTGCCTGTACAGTGTGAATATTTTGCCTTGGAGGGTCTAGGGAAACTGCTAAATACAATCAAAATAGTTCAAAAACGATTGAATACCAATCTGACGATCGAGGGACTTCTTTTGACAATGTATGATTCGAGGCTTAGACTAAGTAATCAAGTAGTTGAAGAGGTTCGAACGCATTTTGAAAGCTTGGTTTTTGATACAATTATCCATCGAAATAGCAAAATCAGTGAGGCCCCAAGCTATGGAAAGCCCGTGATAGCTTTTGATATTGATAGTAAAGGATCACTCAACTATTTACAATTAGCTCAAGAGGTTATCAATAACAATGAATCTGTAGCTACATCAAATTAACTTTAAAGAAAATGGCGAAATTTAATCAAAAAAAAGAACTAGGGAAAGGTATACGCGCCTTACTTGGAGATATCAATTCTGAATTAAAAGAAGATGTCAATTTTCATGCATCTCAAGTTGCGATTTCAAAGATAGAGATGGTTGAATTGTCAAGGATTGAAGTGAACCCATTTCAACCACGGATTAATTTCGACAAAGAGGCTTTGGAAGATTTAGCGGATTCAATAAGAATACACGGAATAATACAACCACTTACCGTACGCCAAATTCCGGGAAAAGAAAAGCTTCAACTCATTTCAGGAGAGCGAAGATGGAGAGCATCTCACATGGCAGAGTTGATAGATGTTCCTGTATATATTCGAACCGCCAATGACCAGGAGGCTCTTGAAATGGCACTGATAGAGAATGTGCAACGAGAGGAACTAAACGCAATTGAGGTCGGTGTAAATTATCAAAGATTGTTAGATGAGTGCGAACTAAGCCATGAAGACTTGGCAACTAGAATTGGAAAAAAACGAGCTACAATTACAAATTATACAAGACTTTTAAAACTTCCTCCAGATATTCAAGTTGGTGTCAGAGAGAATAAAATTTCAATGGGGCACGCGCGTGCATTAGCAGGTATCGAAGAAATTGATATTCAGTTAAGCTTGTTTAATGATACGATTCGTCAGGACTTATCCGTAAGACAATTGGAGGCGTTAGTTGCAATAAGATCATCAAATAAAAAACCAAAGGAGGCTGCTCACAAGGAGTCAATGAACCCCTACTTGAAAAAATGGCAGGAGTCTTTAATCCATAAGTTTTCTTCCAAAATAGACATACGAACCAATGTGAATGGTAGTGGTAGTATTCAAATTCCTTTTAGTAACAAAGCAGAAATGGAACGCATCTATGAACTGCTTATTAAATAGAATTTTTTCAATTACAGTTATTGCCTTATTGATACAAACTAGTCTTTTGGGACAAAACAATTCAGATTTGAATGGTAAATCTGTTTTATTAAGAGATACTAGTTTTGTTATGACTAAAAAATCTCATAGCCCCTCTACTGCCTCCATTTTTTCAGCCATATTGCCAGGTTCAGGACAAATATATAATAAGAAATATTGGAAAGCGCCGATTGTCTGGGGTGGACTCGCCTTTTTTGGATACAGATACATTCAGGAAAACAATCGATATCTAGACGCTAAAGATGCATATCTTCAACTTTTGGACACAAACATCAAGGTCAAGACGCCATTTAACGGTACAACCGACCTTGGTATCGTTCAATCAAGCAAAAACCTATACCGTACACAACGTGATATGTTTATGATATTCGGAATATTATTTTATGTATTGAATATTGTAGATGCAGCAGTTGATGCCCATCTTTTCAGATTTGATGTCAGCGACAACCTCTCAATGAAAATCAATTTTGATTCTGGAAACTTTTACAATCTAGGACAGCGGCCAATGGTAACGCTAAATTTGAGTCCAAAGGAACAAACTAAAAAAATCCCTACCCTTAATTATTTAAATTCTTATTAAGAATTTGGATTTACAAAAAATCAAACATATGAAAATAGGACTTATAGGATATGGCAAAATGGGTAAGGAAATCGAACAGATTATTCTTCAAGAAGGAAATCACAGTATTGATTTGATAATATCTGAGAACAATTTAGAAGATTTCACGATAGAAAATCTAGGTGCTTTGGATGTTGCATTAGACTTCACTAGGCCGGAAGCCGCATTTGATAATGTCATGAAGTGTTTTGAAGCGAATTTGCCAATTGTAGTTGGTACCACTTCTTGGGCAGATGGATTAGAAAAGGCAAAACAGATCTGCAAAGAACAAAATCAAACACTGTTTACCTCTCCAAACTTTAGCATAGGAGTGAATTTATTTTTCAAATTGAATCAAATTCTTGCTCAGATGATGAATTGTCAACATCAATATAGTGCTTCTATGTTGGAAATTCATCATACTCAAAAAGTCGATGCTCCAAGCGGTACTGCTATCCATCTGGCTGAGGATCTTATAAGAGAGCATGATGGTTATAATTCTTGGTCTTTGGATAAAACAACATCCAGTAAGCATTTAAAGGTTATAGCTGAGCGCAAAGAAGGAGTTCCAGG
>CANHJR010000079.1 GCA_947461165.1 Saprospirales bacterium
GCAGAAACAAAGATTGGAATGGTTTTCGCAAGATTTTTTTATCACTGAAAACTCAAATGATACCTTTGATTTTTATTCTGCAAAATTTGGGGCAATGAATCTGAAAGGTAGAAATCCTGAAGAAACATTTGTATTCCATTACCAGATCGCGAAAGACAAAACCTTTGGAGCCAAGGAGCCAAAAATCACTAGCGAAGATTTACAAAAAGGAATCCACGAATTGTATTCTAAAATCCTTGGAAAAGGCCTTTAAAGAAATCAAGTTAATCTTCAATTTTCAAAAAACTAGAACGGTTTATTTTCGCTTAAAAATCCATATTGGCCCAATCAATAGAAATTGTAAATCCTCGAAAAAAGAAGGCTTCTTACCCTCAATATGATGTCCGATAAACTGTCCAATCCAACCGATAGCAAAGCCTAATAAAGCAATTTTGGCAAGGACATGATCAAAACCGTGGCAAGGAAAAAGCCATAACACCATAACACCTATCGCTAAGAAAAAACCGAAAAAAGTAAATAACAAGCCAAGCCGAAAGCTCAACCGAAACCAGAAAATAAGCGCTGGAATGTAAACCAGATTGGCGATATTCCAATACAACGACTTGCCAGGCAATGGAATAGAGAATAAGAGTGCATAAACACTGACAAAAATCAAAGGCACACAAAATCGATGAATCCATTTGTTGAATTTGTTTTGATGGCAAACATCATAGGCTGCTAGCCAATTTTCGAGAGATCTTTTCATATGAATTGGTTCAGACTGTAAATTTAAATCAATTAGGACAAGAATTGTCATGGAATCCACAGGATGTTAAAACTCTAGCGTAGCATGGATCATAAAATTCCTTTAGCTTTGTAGCTTAATAACAGACAATGAGCGTAGATGTACTCTTAGGCCTTCAATGGGGCGATGAAGGAAAAGGTAAAATAGTAGACTTTCTTGCGGATAAATACCAGTTTATCGCAAGATATCAAGGAGGTCCAAACGCAGGTCATACCATATACCAAAATAGTAAAAAATTTGTTCTTCACACCATACCTTCTGGAATCTTTCACAACAATATTGGTAATATTATAGGCAATGGGGTTGTAATCAATCCGATAACCTTGATGGAGGAAATTAGAGAACTCGAAGATGCAGGTCTTGATATCAAAACACGGCTATTTATAGCACTGAAAGCCAATCTAATTTTACCAACTCATATCGAACTAGACAAAGCCAGCGAACAAAAGCGAGGAGAAGCCAAAATCGGAAGTACACTGAGAGGAATATCTCCAGCATATATGGATAAAACAGGTCGAAATGCCCTTAAAATTGGAGAAATCTTCAAATCAGATTTCAAACAACGTTATGAGGCCTTGCGGGACAAACATCTTGAGATGATGTCCACTATGAATTTTGCTGCCGATCTTGCCAATGAAGTCAAATGGATTCAAGCTCTTGAGGAATTAAAGGCATATACGTTTGTAGATTGTGAGCAGTTTATCAATAAGCAATTAAATGAAGGTAAAAACATTCTAGCAGAAGGTGCGCAAGGCGCAATGTTAGACCTAGACTATGGCACCTACCCTTTTGTGACATCATCCAACACCATATCGGGAGGCGTATGCACAGGGCTAGGCGTAGCACCGCAAAAAATCAAAGAAGTATATGGTATCACCAAGGCCTATTGCACTCGTGTAGGTTCAGGGCCATTTCCTACCGAGCTGCATGATGAAACTGGAGAAAAACTACGCAAAGAAGGCTCTGAATTTGGAGCGACGACTGGTCGTCCTCGACGATGCGGATGGATAGACTTTCCAGCCCTAAGATATGCTTGTATGCTCAATGGAGTTACAAAATTGTGTATCACCAAGGTAGACGTATTAAATAATTTTGAGTTGATAGGCTATGCGAATGAATACGCTGTTCAATCTGAAAAGACAAAGGACATGCCAACATTCTTGACCGATGATTTGATACCAATTTATGAATCTGCCAAAGGGTGGAATCAAGATATCGCTGGAGTTAAGAACTATTCTGAACTGCCAGAAGAGTTGAAGGATTATGTTCAACTAATAGAAACTCACACCGGATCTAAGGTCTCATTGGTTTCAGTCGGACCAGGTCGCGATGAATTGTTTGAGTTTTAAATAAAATATTTAAAAAGGTTAATATTAAAATAATCAATTAGTAGCTTCCGTTATACATTAGATTCTATACCTTTGCGACTCAAACTTGAAGTTTATGGACGGAATTGTACTAGCTGATATTTTAAAGGTTTCTTTAACATTATTTACTGTGATTGATGTTATTGGCGTGTTGCCTCTACTGATCGATATATCTCGAAATACTGGAGTCATACACCCCGAAAAGGCTTCATTCACCTCCTTGATTATTATGCTTTTAGCCTTATTTCTTGGTGAGAAATTTCTATTTTTTCTTGGTGTTACCAAAAATTCTTTTGCTGTCGCTGGTGGAATTATTTTGTTTATTCTCGCGATGGAGATGGTTCTAGGACGAAATATCATAAAACAAGGAAAGATGTCTCAGAAAACCACCGCAGTAGTTCCTGTAGCATTCCCTCTGATTTCTGGCGCAGGAACGATTACTACCATTCTCACCTTAAAATCCCAATTCAATCATTTTGAAATTTCTGTTGGTATCCTTGTTAATGTCATTTTGGTCTATCTGGTGCTTCGCTATTTAAACGTTATCGAAGGAAAAATCTCAGAGAGTACAATTATGGTTATGCGAAAGATGTTTGGAGTTATCCTTTTGGCGATATCTGTAGGCATGATTACCAAGAACCTGAAATTAAACATCTAAAACTAGCACCAAAAAAAAAGGCTTTCAAATTACATTTGAAAGCCTCGTGCGGAGAGAGAGGGATTCGAACCCCCGGACCTGTTACAGTCAATGGTTTTCAAGACCATCGCGATCGACCACTCTGCCATCTCTCCGGGGGCAAAACTAAATTAAAAAAAAAGAATCGGATTTGAAATTTTCGTAGAATTTGAAAATATTTTCCAAATGACTGAAAATCAAATATAAATTGTTAGAAAAAAAATTAAAAAATAAGCATCTATCTAAAACTTTTCAGCATCTCACAGTATAATTCATTGATTTGAAGACCTACCGCATCGTAACTCAAATAATTTAAGACCGACGCACGAACCAGATTAGGATCAAAGCTTTTTGATTTTAAAAGCATACTCTTCATTGCCTCATAAAGTTCTTCTTCGTTACTTGGGGTGACGAGATAACCATTCGTTGAATTTACAAAATCTTTGATCCCACCAACCCTTGTGCCAATGGTTGGTGTGCCGCAAAGCATAGCCTCTGCTAAAACAACACCAAAATTTTCAAACTCACTAAAAAGCACAAAGCAATCCGCCTGACTGTATACAAAAGGTAATTCATTATACTTATATATTCCATTCATTTCGAGGTATTTGTCAGAAATCTGAAGCTCGGCCGCCCAGCTTTTTACCATCTCAATATTGCCATCTCCACCTATTTCAAAAATGAAGTTCTCATGTTCATCGGACAATCGCTTAACGACGGACAAAATTCCTTTGACATTTTTGCGAGGATCATCCATCTTAGAAATATGAAGAAACCGAAATGTCTCAACTCTATTGGCTATATTCTTTCTTACGAAATGATCAGCATCCACCGGCGTGGCAATAAGTGCGATTCTATCTTCTCCCACACCATACTTCTTGAGGCTCTCACAGAGATCTTGGCTTTCCATTTTGAAGACATCATCCCTGGATTGCAGGTATTTAAATAATCGTTTTCGCCATCCTGATAGTTTATGAAATTCACTACTATGTTCAATATGAACTAGCGGCTTTTTGACACAAAAAGCTAGCAAAATACCCAAAATGCCTGCCCAAAAAAACACATGCGTTTGAAGGATATCATATTGATTTAAGGTTTTGTAACCTTTGCGATAAGCCTTGAGTTTTCGCATAAACCGAACAATCTTCCAAGAGTGCGTTGGAAAATAAACAATTGTTTCTCTCAGCTTTGGTCTTACTTGGAGATTGATGACATAATCAGAATCGTTTCCTGAGGTGCAAAACAGCACTTGAATATCCGCATATTTGGAGGTGGCAAGAGCATGGTTTTGCACAAAATTGCCATCGTATATACTCTTCTGATTTGGATACCACCAAGGCAAGATCAATACACGGTTCTCACGCATAGTTCGAGATGTAATATATATAGTCAATGGACGGACGTTGAACATTGATTTCGCTCCATCTCATTAGTATTTGAGCACGGTGATGGGTCGCATGATTGAATATATGATGAAGGACATCTTGTCGTTTTGCTTGCTTCACTTCCCCTATCAAGGTCTTGAAAGTAATGAATTCTTCCAGTCCAGCAGTGGTTTGGCGGCCAATAAAATCATTCAACTTCTGCGAAATATCAATGGCCCGAGAACTGAAAAGAAGCGGATTGTCATTTTCATTCCAAGGCCTTGGATCTCGGACCAGTCGCCAATACCAAAGCTCAGAAGCACTCAAAACATGGTGAAGCAAAGCATCTGTTTTGGAATCACGCGGATAATGAGCCATGGCTTCCAAAATCACCTTATTGGCCCAGAAGTCATAATTATTTAATTCTTGAAATTTCATTTCTCTTGCAAATCTATATTCTTTGAAGCATCTAGCAAAAAAATGTTGTCAAGTATTCTAGACTTCGATGGAATATCAAAAATAGGTACTAATCAGATTCTCATTTTCTTTGCACTCTTATGAATTCTAAAACTACCAATCGTCGTCGAAAGAAAAGAGATTCACTCTGGCTTATACTTGCTTTTCTTCTGGCTTGTGGTATCTTGTATTTACTTATAACGTATAGGCCTAGCTTTTTCTTTCCACAATGGAAAAATTTCACCGTTTTTGGAATCGATGTATCGAAGTATCAAGGTGATATCGATTGGTATCAGTTGAAAAACCATGAGGTTGATTTTGCATTTATGAAGGCGACGGAAGGTTCAAAATTGGTTGATCGAAATTTCAAAGATAACTGGAGCAACTCCAGAAATGTTGGTGTTATTCGTGGAGCCTATCATTTTTATAGCCCAAGAGTCCCGTGGAATCTTCAGGCAAGCAATTTTATAGAAACAGTAGAATTGGAGCCCGGCGATCTTCCCCCAGTGATTGATATTGAGTTGATCCATAGCAAGGACCAAGAGTATCTCGTCCGTGAAATTAAAAAATGGTTAGAGGTGGTCGAAAGACATTATGGTGTGAAACCGATTGTATACACTTATGAGAATTATTATAACCGTTTTTTGCAAGAGTCGTTTCGTGGGTACAACCTTTGGATAGCGAAATATAGCAATGAAAGTCCAAAGCTAGTCGATGGCGCTCGATGGGAATTCTGGCAATACAGTGAGACAGGAAAACTTATTGGAATAGACCACAATGTGGATCTGAATTGTTTTTTTGGATCACGTGAACAGTTCAATAGAATAAGAAAAAAATGAATGAAGACATAATCGCTTATACTAAAGATTTACATTTCTATCTCAACGGGCTTGGTGATGAAGAAGTCGCTTTTGCACAGTCCAAGTACATGAGAGATCGATTTCCGTTTATTGGGTTAAACCAAATTCATCGAAAAAAATACTGGAAAGAGTTTCAGGATATGAATGGCAGTCCAAAAAGTGATGAACTAATTCCATTCATGTATGCTTGTATCGACCATCCAGAAAGGGAATTGTGGTATATCGCTTTGGACCATTTGATTAAAAACAAAAATAAACTTTCGCCTTCAAGCCTAGGCGATATAAAAAACCTAATCGTTGCAAGTGATTGGTGGGATGTTGTCGACCTGGCAGCATCTAATTTGTTAGGAACGCTTGCACTTCATAACCGAGAAATGCAAGCTGAAATGAACTCTTGGATAGACGATCAAAATTATTGGCTTCGACGGACAGCGATCATATACCAGTTGAAATTCGGTGCCCAAACAAACGAAGCGATACTCTATGATCATATTCGAAAAACAAGTCATGAAAAAGAATTTTTTATTAGGAAAGCAATTGGTTGGTCATTGAGGCAATACGCCAAATTCAACCCCAATTCTGTCCGAAACTTTATCGATACCACTGAATTATCGGCATTAAGTAAAAAAGAGGCGA
>CANHJR010000080.1 GCA_947461165.1 Saprospirales bacterium
CTAATTGTCAATCGAATACGATGGATACCACCAGAACAACAATAACGATGTTGGATGCAAATGGCGATACACTTCGAAAAACAACACAAGCAGTCATCGTCAAGGATCTGAGGCCTAAAAGAACGGCTCTGGAAGAGGAGGCATATCAAAAATTGAGGAGAAAGGTCATAAAACTATATCCATATGCCTTGCTAGCAAAACAAATTTATGAAGAAACAAACGCGAATTTGAATGCGTTGGAGTCAAATAGTGATAAAAGAAAGTTCAAAAAGCAAAAAGAACAAGAACTTCGCGATCGATTTGAAAATGAAATCAAAGCCTTGTACACCACTGATGGTCCAGTTTTAGTTAAATTGATTCATCGTGAAACCAATAAAACGACCTATGATTTGCTTCGAGACAACAAGAGTTGGTTTAATTGCACCCTATACCAAATAGCAGCAAAGAGACATGGATATTCTTTGAAAGACAGCTACGATCCTGAAATGGATAAAGATATTGAAGGAGTGGTCCAAATACTCAAATCAGAAGGTCAGCTTCCGATTGCTCCAAATTAAACACTGAATAAGTTTATGTATCAAAGAGAATTTAACTTGGATGAATTGA
The DNA here is from genome assembly GCA_947461165.1 of Saprospirales bacterium. Classification (GTDB taxonomy): domain Bacteria; phylum Bacteroidota; class Bacteroidia; order Chitinophagales; family JADJOU01; genus CHPMRC01. Next base: position 607 of record CANHJR010000080.1, read on the forward strand.
CAGATGTCGCAGTCGACATAATTAAATTAAACAAAGATTCTCGAATCTATTGTCTTAAAGGAGATCTAGGTGCCGGGAAAACAACCTTGGTTGAATCAATTTGTCAAAAACTAGGTAGCAAAGATTTATTCTCTAGTCCTACCTTTTCTATATTCAATGAGTACGCATATCCTGAAGGAACAATTATTCATGCAGACTTGTATCGAATTCAGAATAGGGAAGAGCTTGTCGACATTGGGCTTGAAGACTATTTAAATAGAGGTGATTATTGTTTTATAGAGTGGTACCAGGTTGCAGAAACAATGCTCCCATCACCATATTATATTCTTTCGCTGGAATATAAATCAGAGTATTGTAGGCTTATCTCAATTGAATTGATCAAATGATAACAATCGTTCAAACAAAAGATAACTCACCGACTCTGTATTCGGAACAGTTTGATCAAACGTATCATAGTATCTATGGTGCTATTCAAGAAAGCGAGCATGTTTTTATAGCCAATGGATTGGACATAAAAAAGGATTTAAATACTATTTCTATTTTTGAAATGGGATATGGAACAGGCATCAATGCAATGCTTTCAATGCAATACTCACAAAAGTATAGCAAAGATCTAGTATACGTTAGTATCGAAAAATTTCCTGTAGATTCTTCAATCTACTCCGTCTTCACGTTTGAAAATCATCAAATGAATTCGGATTTGAAGATGCTAAACGATATGCCTTGGACAGAGAAGAATATATTCCCTCATTTTCAATTTACAAAATTGAAAGGAGATCTATGTGATTTGATTTTAAATCAAACCTTTGATGTCATATTTTATGACGCGTTCTCTCCCAATGCTCAGCCAGAATTATGGTCCATCGATATTTTTCAAAGAATGTATCGATTGCTGAACACGAATGGAATTCTTGTAACCTATTGCGCCAAAGGAGTTATTAAACGAAATCTTCGAGATGCTGGATTTCAAGTGGACTCAAAGCCTGGACCTCCAGGAAAACGCGAAATGACAGTCGCTACCAAAATCGATTGAGCATATTACCGGCATTAGCAGTATGTTTGTAGCTCATAATAAAAATAGATCATGCGCCTTTTCCCAAATCAAATTACAGCCATTGAATCACTAGTGAAATCGGTGGTAGAAGACCAAAAAGTGCTTGATGCTGAAATAAAGATTCAAATTGATCTCAATAAAAAATGGGGCGGTCGCGATCGGAGATATTTCCAACAAGCTTGCTATGATTTGGTGCGTCATTATGAGTTGTTTCATTATATAGCTACTAAAAACCAAACAAGTAGGCTAACAGCTTATCTCAATTCATTAGTCGACTTACATATTGATTTCGAGAAAATTGAAATTGAAAATCCAGAATTGACATTTGGTGATCGATATAGCATTCCAGAAAATCTTTTGGAAATATATAAAGCACAAGCACCAAATGCAGAAGAAAATCTAAAGGCTATGCAAAAGGCAGGTCCTATCTTTCTTAGAATAAATACTTCAATGACTAAGTTTGAGGACTTTGTAAAATCACTTGTCAAAGCGGAAATTGCGCACAAAAAAATCGAAGAAATCAACTATGGGGATGAAACCATTAGTCTCTCAACCATAGAGCTAGAGCAGTCTACACATAGATCAAAGGCATTTTTTGAGTTAAACCAAAACTGCTATGACATTCAAGATATTGGTTCACAAATTTTGACTACACTTGTCGATTTCCAAGGTGTCAATATGATTATAGAAGCTTGTGCTGGAAATGGAGGTAAAACATCCCATATTATAGATCTCACGCGAAACGAAAACCCATTGATCATATCAATGGATAGTGAGCGCAAGAAGTTGGAGAACCTAGTGTTGCGAATCGCCAAATGGAAAAATCATAAAGTGGTTACAGAAAAAGCCAATGACAAGGATATTGCAAAATACACCAATATGGCAGATTTGCTTTATTTAGACGTTCCGTGCACCGGATCTGGAACACTTCGACGTCAAGCAGATTTGAAATATCGAATTAGCAATAGTCTATTGGAAGAGAAAAAAGAGCTGCAACAAGATATTTTGAAGAAATTTCATCCAACCTTGAAGGCAGGTGGACAACTCATATATACCACGTGTAGCCTGTTCAGAGCAGAGAATGATGATCAGGTAGATTGGTTGATATCACAAGGATTTGAGCTGAAAAAGTCATTGTATCTGGAGCCATCGAAATACAATGGGGATGGTTTTTTCTTCGCATCTTTGATCAAAAAATAATCTTATTCAACGAACTAGCTTTCTACAATTTTTTATAAGAAATATGGCCCACAAAATCAAATCAAACCCCAATCGCCCTCTCATTTTAATAACCAACGACGACAGTATTTATTCGAAAGGAATACGAAGTCTTATAGATGCGGTGAAGCATCTCGGTGATGTTGTGGTGATAGCACCAAGCCTCCCTCAGAGTGGGATGGGACACGCTGTTACCTTGCATGAACCTCTAAGACTTACAGAGATCAAACGTTTTGAAGGAATTCTGGCTAGCTATGCTTGTAGTGGCACCCCTGTAGATTCTGTCAAAATAGCGCGCGACGTTGTTCTAGATCGGAAGCCAGACATTTGTCTTTCGGGAATCAATCATGGATCCAACTCCTCCATTAATGTTATTTATTCAGGAACCATGAGTGCTGCTGTAGAAGCTGGAATTGAAGCCATTCCTTCGGTTGGGTTTTCACTGAGCGATCATATTGCGGATGCTGATTTTGAATTAAGTGCTGAAGTGGTGGCCAAGATCACCAAAGAAATGCTTGAAAATCCTCAGAAGATGCCAATCTTGCTTAATGTAAATATTCCAAACATTAAAAAGGAGGAACTAAAGGGATATAAGATTTGTCGTCAAGCAGTGGCAAAATGGGAAGAGGAGTTTGAACAACGAACAGATCCAAGAGGCTCCATATATTACTGGCTTACAGGCAAATTCAAAAACTATGATCATCAAACGGACACAGATGAGTGGGCGCTTGCAAATGGCTATGTTTCAATCGTTCCAGTGCAGTTTGATCTTACAAACTACAAGGCAATGGATGTTCTAAACAATAATTGGCATCTAAACGATTGAATATATGGATAAGGTTAAGCGAATTTTTTTATCGGTTTTTTACTTTCCTATCACGAGAATAGTTCTTGGGACTTTTGCTATTACTCTTGCGATGGGAGTTGTGACTGTTTTGTTTGACAATTTAGCCGAATTCCAATATTTTGAAACAGTTTTATCCATATGTCAGGCTATTGTTGCGACGTTGGCATATTCTTTTTTTTACAAATGGTATGAAAAGCGAAAAATAACGGAGTTGTCTTCTGTTGGCATTGTAAACTATGTGGTTCTAGGTCTTGCTATTGGTATTATTCTTCAATCTTGTGTGTTATGGGTGGTGGAATTATTTGCAAGCTATACTGTCGTTCGCTTTAATCCACCAATATCCTTAATGCCAGCGATTGGAATGGCTATTTCCTCAGGTTTTATTGAGGAAATATTAATTAGAGGAATTATGTTTAGAATTCTCGAAGAATGGCTGGGTAGCTGGATTTCATTATTGATATCCGCTTTCATATTTGGTTTTATGCATATTGGAAACGAGGGAGCATCTGCATTCATTGCTATTTCGATAGCAGTTGAAGCAGGGATACTTCTTGGTGCGGCATTTATGTATTCAAGAAATTTATGGCTACCCATTGCCATTCATTTTTCTTGGAACTTTGTTCAAGGTGGAATCTATGGGGCGCGTGTTTCTGGGTTCAAGCTTCCAGATTCGTTGGTCAATGCAGAAATTGCTGGAAGTGAGCTTATTACAGGAGGCGCATTTGGACCGGAAGGATCTATCCAGGCATTGACTTTGTGCACAATCGCTGGGGTTACCTTGCTCTATTTTGCATATAAAAAAGGAAATTTTATTCAACCATTTTGGAAAAAATCATGAATTCAAAAACAAAACAAATTTTAGGATACAATTATTTGGACAACCTTATTACCGGTATCATTTTAGGCACTGTTGCTATTATTCTAGTCTATTATATCCAAGTCAAATTTTACGGTATTGCTAGTCTAGGAGAATATTCCGAAGCATTTCGTGTTCCATTTTTGAAGCGTTCCTTGCTTGGTGGCTTAGCTGTTTTTCTGGGTTTTAACTATTTTGATAAATTGTACGCCATGCGCGGTGTGCTTTTCGCCATTATATTGTTTGGAATCTATTTGGTTGTTAAAATGTTTTTTTAAAGATGTATTTTCAAAAAACATTTACCTTGGACAAACTGCCAGCAAGGCTGGATGGTTCTTCTGTGAAATATTTTATAAAAAATGAATCAGAATGGACAGAGGCTAATTCTTTTATTGGAAAGAAGCTTACGATTGAGTTTTCTGGAAAATTTCAATGTTTAGACTGCAGAAAGTATGTCAAAAAATTCTATGCTCAAGGTCTTTGCTATACGTGTATGATGACCTCCGCACTGAATAGTCTTTGTATCCTGAGGCCAGAGCTATGTGAAGCACATCTTGGAAGAGGTAAGGTGCCTGAATGGGAAGAAACACATCATAATCAACCTCATATCGTATACTTCGCAAATTCTGGGGATGCTATAAAAGTAGGCGTTACGAGAAATGATCAAATCCCTACAAGGTGGATAGATCAAGGTGCTGACTCTGCCATTATTCTGGCACAAACGCCTTATCGCCAGCTAGCAGGAGAGATAGAAGTAGCGATGAAGGATTTTCTGAGCGATAAGACCAATTGGAGAGCCATGCTTCGCAATAGCAATGATCGTTCGATAGATTTATTGTCGGAGAAGAATAAATATGCGGATATCCTATATGGAATGAAACAAGAATATGGTGAATATATTTCTGACGATGATACGATCTATAACTTGATTTATCCAAGCACCGTTATAGACAAGAGTATCAATTCACTAAAACTTGACAAAGAACCTCATATTGACGGCATATTAACAGGGATCAAGGGTCAATACCTTATTTTTGATGAAAAGCAGGTTTTTAACATGCGAAGTCACGGTGGATATGAAATACAATTAACCATTGAGTAATAAAAAATATTATGTTAATCTGTTGAGTTTTTATAAATATTGCGTATTGCAATAGATTATAAGCAGAAAAATAATGTACATTTGTGGGCTAATGGGAATTTTAAACAATAATAGTAAAATAGTATGATTCAGGTCACATTTCCAGATGGAAATATCAAGGAATTCGAAATTGGGATTTCACCAATGAAAATCGCAGAAAGTATAAGTCATGGATTAGCCAAAAAAGTTTTGGTTGCCAATGTGGATGGCAAGCCTTGGGATTTGACGCGTAGTTTGACCAATGATTGTAGTTTGAAATTGTTTACCTGGGATAATGATGAAGGGAAAGAAGCATACTGGCATAGTTCTGCACACTTGATGGCAGAAGCCTTGGAGGCGCTATATCCAAATGTGATACTAGGCATTGGACCACCAATTGAGAATGGATTTTACTATGATATTGATCTC
>CANHJR010000081.1 GCA_947461165.1 Saprospirales bacterium
CTTATATTGTTACAACTGGAGTACCATTCATCCGTATAGCCCCAGATGCAAGATCATCTGGCATGGCTGAAGCAGGAGTCTCAACCAATGCCGATAATTATAGTGGATTTCATAACCCTGCAAAATTTGCTTTTATAGAAAATGACATGGGCGCTTCGTTCAATTTTGCACCGTGGCTTAGACAAATCACAAATGATATATACCTCATCAATGTCAATGGTTATTCCAAGATCAATGAAAACCATGTGATGGCCGGAGGGATTCGTTATTTTACGCTAGGTCAGATCAACTATACAGACCGCACAGGTGCAGGAATTGGATCCTCTAAGCCTTTTGAAGTCACTGCCGAGGGACATTATGCCTTTCGATTGGCTGAATTTCTAAGTATAGGTGCGTCAGGTCGATTTATCTTATCCAATCTGTCAAATAATTCATCAGAAACTGCCCCGCAAATTCCTGCCGGAACTGCTGTTGGTCTGGACTTAGCTATGTTTTATTCCAAGCCCTTGGAAATTCGCAACTTTGAGTCTTCTAAGATAAATTTTGGTGTCAATCTTTCAAATCTAGGTACCAAAATTCAATACCTAGATATAAGTGCCCCTGATTATATACCTACAAACCTTGCTGTTGGAGCGACTTTTGAGGGTAATTTGGATCAGTACAATGGTTTCTCAGCTACACTTCAGGTTGACAAATTATTGGTGCCAAACCCTACATACACCTTGAACTCGAACAACGAACGCGTCCTTCTTGATGCCAACAACAATGGTATCGCCGACTTCAAAGAATTATCATCTATCGGTGGTGCATTTTCTTCTTTCTCAGATAATGGTGATGGATTCGCTGGTGAGTTAAAAGAGTTTATTGTCAAAATTGCGGCTGAATACAATTATGAAAAAGCATACTTCGCTAGAGCAGGATTCTTTTATGAGCCTGATGCTGCGGGAGGCCGACAATTTGCCACACTAGGATTGGGTGTAAAATACAATACCATGAAAATTGATTTTTCATATTTGCTGCCAATTACGCAACAGAGATCACCACTTGATAATCAGATGAGAGTATCCTTAGCGTTCAATCTTGGCGACAGCAAGAAGTCAAGCTACTAGGCTTTTAAAGAATACTCTTACTTTATGTATGGTGTATTTTGGATCATATCTCAAAATATATAAGGTAATAAATGCTTTGAGAGGAACCAAAACCTGCCTTTTTACTCATTGTATAAACATTTTCTGCACCCAAAACGATTTGCGAGGACTTAGAAACATTGTTTCCATTAAATTTGCTCTCTCAAAACAAATACATGGAATTTTTAAGAACATTTGGAATTACTGAAACGAATAGTGGCACATCAACTGGTAAGAATTTTCTTGCAGGCAAAGGTGAATTATTCTCGACCTATTCACCGGTCGATGGACAAAAAATAGGGGCCGTTTATGCTACAACAAAGGAGCAATACGAGGAAGTCGTCTCAAAAGCAACCGAAGCATATCAATACTGGCGGACAATACCAGCACCAAAGCGTGGCGAAATCGTTCGCCAACTAGGTGATGCGTTTCGCAAACACAAAGATGATCTTGGGAAATTGGTGAGCTATGAGATGGGTAAATCACTTCAAGAAGGGCTTGGCGAAGTTCAAGAGATTATAGACATTTGCGATTATGCTGTTGGTCTTTCTCGTCAATTATATGGCATGACTACTCATTCAGAGCGACCAAATCACAGAATGTATGAGCAATATCATCCATTGGGAATTGTAGGCATCATTTCAGCATTCAATTTTCCTGTTGCCGTTTGGAGCTGGAATTCTATGCTGGCATGGGTTTGTGGAGATGTTTGTATTTGGAAGCCATCCGAGAAAACGCCATTGTGCTCCATAGCCTGTCAGTTTATAACCAATGAAGTCTTCCAAAAAAACAATATACCAGAAGGTGTGAGTTGTCTCATTCAAGGAGATTATCAGGTAGGTCAGTGGCTGAGTGAGGATGAAAGAATCCCCCTAATCTCTGCGACTGGTTCTACACGAATGGGTAAAGAGGTGGCTAAGGTTGTCGCTGGACGACTTGGCAGAAGTTTACTAGAACTTGGAGGCAACAATGCCATCATCATCACCGAGTCTGCTGATCTTAAAATGGTCATTCCAGGAGCTGTTTTTGGTGCTGTTGGTACCGGTGGACAGCGATGCACAAGTACTCGTAGACTTATTATTCACGAATCCATATACGATAAGGTAAAGGAGAACCTAGTCAAAGCTTATCAGCAGATCAAGATTGGCAATCCACTCGATGCTGCAAACCATATGGGACCGCTTATAGATGAACAAGCGGTATCTATATACAAATCAGCGATTGAATCTGCAAAAGCACAAGGTGCTAATATGCTAATCGAAGGTGATTCTATAGCGATACAAGGCTTGCAAAGCAACTGCTATGTGTCGCCATCCATAGCTGAAGTTAGGCATGATCTACCAATTGTGCAGACAGAAACCTTTGCTCCGTTGCTTTATATTATGAAGTATAAGACCCTCGATGAAGCCATTGCTATCCAAAACAATGTGCGTCAAGGTCTATCCTCGGCTATCATGACTATGAATATGCGTGACGCAGAACTATTTCTTTCTTGCAATGGCTCTGACTGCGGGATTGCAAATGTCAATATTGGGACGTCTGGAGCTGAAATTGGTGGGGCATTTGGAGGGGAAAAAGAAACGGGTGGAGGCCGAGAATCTGGCTCTGATAGCTGGAAAGCATATATGCGTCGACAGACAAATACCATCAATTATGGAATTGACTTGCCTCTGGCACAAGGAATCAAGTTCGACTTATAACAAATAAGTCTTTATGAAACTCATATCCCAGATTGCTGAACTAGAGAAGTATATTGAACATCATTGTGAAATCAACTTAAAAGTTTCTTCAGCACCTGTAGGATGGCATATCGAGCATAGTCTTATGGTTGTCTCTGGAATAACATATCACATTTTAAAGTCTAACCCGAAAGATTACAAATGGCAGTTTAGTCTATCCAAAACGATCATTTTCCTCACCAGAAAAATCCCTAGAGGAAAATCAAAAGCGCCAAGTCTGGTTAATCCAAAAGAATATTCTTTAGATGCTATTCAAGATATTCTGATCAAAGGAAAGGCGAGTGCGGAAAAGTACCATTCAATGGACAAAGACCAGTTTTTTCTGCATCCTAATTTTGGTAATTTAAAATCAAAAGATGCATTGAAACTCCTAGAAATACATACGGAACATCACCTGAGTATCATCCAAGATATTCTCATGAAAAATCTTTGCGTTTTATAGGAGCCAAACTCTTGCTAAATAAAAAGCTGGCAAAAGCTCAATCATGTTGAAGGATAGAAGTAATTTTATCAACTAAAAAGTCATAATCCTGAATCGCATGTTCTTCGTCTAGCCAGATTGTTCCCTGACAATCATCGAACACTTTACAAGAAACCATAGGATCAATCACCATATCCAACCTACTCAAGAAAATCCATTTCCTTTTATTATGATATGTGGTTGGCTTATAATTCAACAAATCTGCCTCAGGCACTCCATATTTTCCAATAGAATACATAGGCGAAATACAAGGATTTACGAGGATACAATCGGGTATATCAAAATTTTCAGCCATCCAGTTGGCCCAATAGCCACCTAAACTATTCCCAATCAAAATGATTTTAGACAATCTATGCTGTTCAAACCAAGCTTTCATTAGCTCATAATTTTCACTTGGGTCGATCTGGTTATATGAGATTGTATGAATCAGATCCTTGAATTCATTACGCACCGCTATGAGTCCTTTGGAGTGATCTCCTCCGCCCCAACCATAGATATACAAAATTTTGACGTCATTGCTCATTCTACAAAAGTAATATAAACCCAGATTTCACAATACAGAAATCTGCCTATGGGGCTAGCGATCCTGACGAAATAATTGCCAGGATGTCAGGGTTAATCCAGACATAAATTTGATTTTATAAAATTTGTCGTTGATGAAGCGTCGATCGCTTCATTTGTTATAAACTGAGGATTCACCTGATATTTGGCTGCAATTGTTCAAGAAAATCTCCGTACATTTGTGAATAGAAAAACGATGCTTAATGGACCAATCAATGACCAGAACCAACCACCTAATAGAGCTTGAAGAAAAGTATGGCGCGCACAACTATCACCCGATACCAGTAGTGGTATCTCGAGGTCTTGGCGTCCATGTTTGGGATGTAGAGGGTTGGAAATATTTAGATTTTTTATCCGCTTATTCTGCAGTGAATCAAGGGCATTGTCATCCTAGAATTGTCAAGGCATTGACAGATCAGGCGGAGAAACTCACCCTTATTTCTAGAGCATTTCACAATAGTGAGCTGGGAGAATATGAAAAATTCATGTGCAATATTTTTGGATATGACAAAATTCTACCAATGAACTCTGGAGCTGAGGCTGTGGAGACCGCATTAAAATTGTGCAGAAAGTGGGGTTATAAGAAAAAAGGAATACCTCAAAATGAAGCAATTATCATCTTTGCCACTGGTAATTTTCACGGTCGTACCTTAGCTATCATTTCTGGAAGCACAGAAGATAGTAGCAAAAATGATTTTGGTCCATACCTTCCAAATATAGAGATTGTAGAATATGGCAATATTGAGGCTCTGAAAAAAGTCATTCAAAACAGGAATGTAGCTGGTTTCATGATAGAACCAATTCAAGGGGAAGCTGGAATTATTATGCCGGGGGAAGCTTATCTAAAGGCTTGCTCTGAGCTATGCAAAGAGCATAACGTATTATTTATAGATGATGAGGTTCAAACGGGGATAGGTAGAACTGGTAAAATGCTTGCGATAGATCATGCTGGAGTCAAACCCGATATTCTTGTTCTTGGCAAGGCGCTTTCAGGAGGTGTATTACCAGTTTCAGCGGTCTTGGCCAATGACGACATCATGCTTTGCATTCAACCTGGGGAGCACGGATCTACGTTTGGTGGTAATCCGCTCGCATGTGCCGTCGCCACGGAAGCCATCAAGGTTGTCCTGGATGAGAAACTCGCAGACAATGCCAATAAAATGGGAGAACTATTTAGAGCCGAGTTAAAGAAACTAAGTCATCCGCTTATAAAAGAAATTCGAGGAAAGGGATTGCTAAATGCAATTGAAATTAACGATGCCCCTGAGAGCAAGACAGCTTGGAATCTTTGTCTCAAATTTGCAGAAAATGGTCTTCTTGCAAAACCTACCCATGGTAATATCATTCGACTAGCGCCACCTCTTGTTATCAAAGAGGAAGAAATTCTTACGGCAGTAGCCATCATTGACAAGTCCTTGAAAACTTTTCAAGCTTGATCCTAAGAAGATTTGATACGATTTTCGTCATTGTGACGTTTTATTTCAGTCTATGAGAATCTTTCTTTTCGCAAGCCTTCTATTTATAAATTTCAAAACTATTGCCCAAACTGCGACAGTCAAAGGCAAGGTTCAAGATTTCAAGTCGCATAAGCCAATACCAAATGTCCTCATTCGTTTAGAGTCTGACAATGTATCTTCAGCTCTTACCGACTCATCGGGACGTTATGAAATCACAATAATCAATTTAGATAATGAAATCATCTCATTTCAAAAGGAAGGATTTGAAATTCTTACAAAAAAACTAAAGCTAAAGCCAAACGAGACGAGAACGATAAGCGCGGAACTTAAGACATATAATAAGCTTCTGAGAGAGACCGTCATCAGCGGTCGAAAAAAAGAAAAAGAACTTAAAAGCGAAACAACGACGGAAATAAAAATCGATGCGTTGCAATCAAATCCTTCAGGAAATGTCGAAAACAACCTCAAATACCAGGGTATGGGTGTCGGAGGAAATTCGGAAATTGGATCTCAATTTTCGGTAAGAGGAGGAAGTTTTGAAGAAAATCTCATTTACGTTAATGATTTTGAGATTTATAGACCCATGTTGATTCGAAATGCACAACAAGAAGGGTTGAGCTTTGCCAATAGCCAACTAGTTCAAGACATGAAGTTTTCTTCTGGAGGGTTTTCTCCTGAATATGGCGACAAACTAAGTTCTGTTCTCGACATTACTTATAAGAAACCAAAAAAAATAGCAGGCTCCGTTGAAGCGGGTTTCC